>CALMZY010000354.1 GCA_937870865.1 uncultured Lentisphaerota bacterium
CTCGCCGGCTCTCCACGTAAGACAGGGGCAAATGGCCCTTTGGTTTCTCATGGTCGAGAATATCGGCCGCATGTCTGACGCCTGTCTCGCCTTCTCCGTTCCCCCGCACACCGCTCCAAACCCCCATTTCCCAAGGTCCCGGCCGGACGTGCCGCCGGTTGAAGCGGTGGAGGCCGGGCGTTTCTGGCACGCCTCCTGCTCATGTGAATAGTTGGTGAAAGTCACACAACATCACAGCCTAGAGCTTCAGGAGGGTTGTATGCGTAACCTACGTATGGCGTTTGGATTCGTAGTGATCTGTTTCGCGCTGGTCTGCCCGATCTCGTCCGCACAGTCCCTGCCCCCCGCTCCCGTCGACGACGATGAGAACGCGGTATTCCAGGTGATCAGGACCGGCGAGTGGGTTGGGACCGGCGCACGCCGGCCCACGGAGAAGGAATGGGCGTGGGGCGAGAAGAACATGGTCAAGACGCGCGCAGTGAAGCTCAACAAGCTCGGACTGACACGCGTGAACGCGGCACGCAAAGCCAAGGGACTCTCCGCCCTGGCCGCATCGTCCGCGACTGCCGTCGGAGCGGAAGCGACGGGCACGACGGCCTCGGAGCCGGGCGCGCTTCCATCCGGGGTGGACAACAGCACGCTGAAGTACTTTCCACCGATCCGCAGCCAGGGTTCGCTCGGATCGTGCGCTCAGTTCTCGGCGGTCTACTACACGCTCACGCATATGACCGCGATGGCCCGAGACTGGGATGCCAAGAACGGCGGCGACACGTACCGGTTCTCGCCCAAGTGGACCTACAACATGCTGAATGACGGGCTCAACCAGGGGACCTGGCACTACGAAGCGTATGCGATCGCGCAGAAGCATGGCCTCGCGACGTGGGCGGAGTTTCCTTACGACAGCAATTACCGCGCGTGGTGCCTGAACGGCGCGGTCTGGCGGAACGCGATCAAGGTGCGCGCCGCGCAGACAGGCAAGGTTCTGGATGTCGACACGGATGCCGGGCTGAACCAGCTCAAGCAGCTCCTGGTCGACGGCTATGTCCTCAATTTCGCCACGTACATCAGCTCGTGGGTCTCGAAACCCGCGGGCAACGATCCTTCGACGGCCGCGGACGACGCGCTCGCCGGGAAGAGCTGCGTCTACGCGGTCAGCGGCACCAGCGGCGGACACGCGATGACGGTGGTGGGATACAACGATGACCTGTGGGTGGACATCAACAGCGACGGCCTTGTGACGGCCAACGAGAAAGGCGCCCTGCGCATCGCGAACTCCTGGGGAACCGGCTGGGGCGAGGCGGGGTTCTGCTGGGTGGCCTACCAGGCGCTGAGGACGCGCAATCCGTCGGCTTCGTACGAAGGCCTGTTCTGGTACGATGAGGCCTGCTGGGTTACGGCTCGTTCCAGCTACACCCCGCAGCTGATCGGCGAATTCACGGTGAACCATCTCAAGCGCAACCAGCTCGGGATGTCGCTCGGGCGTTCCGAACCCTCCGCGAACACGCCGGCCACCCTGTGGTATCCAAACAAGGTTCTCTACTACGCGGGCGGCGCCTACGCATTTGACGGAACGACCGTGGCGCGCGACGGCACGTTCTGCCTCGATCTGACAGACCTGATACCCACGACGGCGGGCGCGACGCGTTACTACCTCGGCATGTACGACAGCACGTCGGCCGACGCGGCGCTTGTGAGCAGTTTCAAACTGGTGGACCTGGTGAACGGGCGGGAAATCCCCTCCGTCGCTGTGCCGCAGTATGCCGACGCGCGCCAGGTCTATGCCTACGTGGACTACGACATCGGCGGCGGCACCGTCGCGCCGGTCGCGCTCGCCGGCGCCGCGCCAACCCTCGGAGACATCCCCCTCCCCGTGACGTTCGACGGCAGCGCGTCGTACGATCCCGACGGCAGCATCACGGCGTACACGTGGACATTCGGAGACGGCGCAACGGCCTCAGGCGCGCTTGTGCAGCATACCTACACGAACGCCGGGTCGTTCACCGCCGTGCTGACCGTCACCGACAACGCCGGCGCCTCAAGCTCATCGTCCGTCGCGATCTCCGCGGTCGATCCCGCCATCCTCGCCGCGCCTTCCGCGCTGACCGCCAGGAGCGCAAGCCGCACGGTCACGTTGAGCTGGACGGATAACTCCAACAACGAGACCGGCTTCAGCATCGAGCGCGCGCAGAAGGTGAAGGGCGGATACGGAGCCTATGCGGTGGTGGGTAACGTGGGCGCGAACACCACAACCTACAGTGAGACGGTTGCCGCGAATACCTACAACTACCGCGTGCGCGCCGTGAACAGCACGACCGGACGGAGCTCGGCGTACTCGAATGTCGCCAATCTTCGCGTCAAATAGACAGCGCGGGTGGTGAGGCGAACGGGCGAACAGGAAGACGCGGCGAATCAGAATCCCATTCTACTTCTGCAGTTTCAGCCACACCGCGCCCAGCGGAGGCACCGACACCGGGATGGATTGCTGGCGCCCCATCCACGGAATGTCGTCCGTCCGGAGAACGGTCGGATTGACGACGTTCCCGCCGCCGTACTTCTCGGCGTCGCTGTTGAGGATTTCCTCATAAACGCCGGGTTCCGGCATGCCGAATCGGTAGCCCACACGGGGAACGGGCGTGAAGTTGCAGATGCAGACGAGCACATCGCGCGGGTCACGTCCACGGCGGAAGAACGAAATGATGCTCTGTTCCCAGTCGTGGAAATCGATCCACTGGAAACCTTCCCAACTGAAATCGATTTGGTGCAGGGCCGGCAGCTCCTTGTACAGCCGGTGCATATCGCGCATGAACGAGCCCAGTTTCTTGTGGGAATCGTACTGGAGCAGGTGCCAGTCGACGCTCTCGTGGTAATTCCACTCGCGCCACTGGCCGACGTCGTCGCCCATGAACAGCAGCTTCTTGCCCGGATGCGCGAACATGTACGCGTAGAGCAGGCGCAGGTTCGCGAACTTCTGCCAGAGGTCGCCGGGCATCTTGCTGAGCATCGCGCCCTTCCCGTGCACCACTTCGTCATGGGAGAACGGGAGAATGAAGTTCTCGCTGAACGCGTACAGCAGGGAGAAGGTGATGCTGTGGTGATGGTACTTGCGGTGCACGGGATCCTTGCACATGTACTCGAGCGTGTCGTGCATCCAGCCCATGTTCCACTTGAAATCAAAACCCAGGCCGCCCAGGTAGGTCGGCCGCGAGACCATCGGCCACGCGGTGGACTCTTCGGCAAAGGTCAGGAATCCCGGGTATTCCAGGTGGATAATCTCGTTGAACCTCTTCAGGAAATCCACGGCCTCCAGGTTCTCGCGCCCGCCATACTGGTTGGGAATCCACTCGCCTTCCGTGCGGGAGTAGTCGAGGTACAGCATGCTGGCCACGGCATCCACGCGCAGGCCGTCGATGTGATACACATCGGCCAGGAACACGGCGTTGGAGAGAAGGAAGGTCCGGACTTCGTTGCGGCCGTAGTTGAAAATCAGCGTGCCCCAGTCCTTGTGCTCGCCCTTGCGCGGGTCGGCATGCTCGTAGATGTGCGTGCCGTCAAAGTACGCCAGCCCGTGCCCGTCCTTCGGAAAATGCGCGGGCACCCAGTCGAGAATGACGCCGATCCCCTCCTGGTGGCAGCGGTCCACGAAGTACTTGAAATCGTCCGGGGTCCCGTAACGGGAGGTGATGGCGTAATACCCGATGGTCTGGTAGCCCCACGACCCGTCGAACGGATGCTCGGAAACCGGCATCATCTCGATGTGCGTGTAGCCCAGCTCCTTCACGTACGGGAGCAGCTTGTCCGCCAGCTCGCGGTACGTCAGCCAGCGGCAGTTGTCCTCCGGCACGCGCATCCATGAGCCCAGGTGGACTTCGTACACGCTCATCGGGGCTTCGAACCAGTTCGTCGTATGCCGCTTGTCGAGCCACGCCCGGTCATTCCACTGGTACTTGTGAATGTCCCACACGACGGAGGCCGACTTCGGCCGCATCTCGGCGGCAAATCCGTAGGGGTCCGCTTTCTGCGCCAGGTACCCGCCGTGGCGGCCCTTGATCTCGAACTTGTAAAGATCGCCCGGAATGAGGTTCGGGATGAAAAGCTCCCAAAGCCCGGAATTGCCGCGGTGCTGCATGGGGTGATGCCGGCCGTCCCAGCGGTTGAACCAGCCGATCACGCTCACGCGCTGGGCGTTCGGCGCCCACACCGCGAAGTGCACTCCGTCGACGCCATCGACGGTCATGGGGTGCGCGCCCATCTTCTCGTACGTGCGGTAGTGCGTGCCCTCGCCGAAAAGGTAGAGGTCAAAATCGGTGATCTGGAGAGGGAAACGATACGGGTCGTCCAGTTCCCACTGGTGCCCGTCATAGCCGGTCATGCGAAAACGGTAAGGGAACCGCTGTCGTCCCGGGAAGAAATATTCGAACAGGCCGTTCGCGTGGATCCGGCCCATCGCCGTCGCCTGCCCCGTCGAAACATCGATCACCTCAACCGTCTGGGCAAACGGCTGAAAGGCGTGGATCACGACGCCGGGGTTCTGTCCCCTGACCTCGCGCATCCCCAGCACATCGTAGGGCGAGCCATGTGTGCCCTCCGCAATCGCCTTCATCGCGCCGTCATTCACAAATGGCTTCATCCTGAACGTCTCCCGGTAAGATGGCGCAATTGTAAGCTAGTCCCCGCCAACTACAAGGCAACTTCGCTCTTCCGAACCAGATTCACCGTCAGACTCGTTTCGCGATCCGCAGGAAACGCTTGCAGCACACGCCGGCTCAAGCGCGCCCCGCCACCGGCCTGCGGCACGAAAGCCATGGGCTCACGGCCCGTCTCCACGCGGCCAATGGCGTACCGGCCCGGCCGCAGGAGCCTCGAATTCACGAAGTTGATCCGCAGCGGCCGGCCCGCGAAGGGCAACCGCACGGCGCATTCGCCACGCACATCGAAATCGTCGCGCGCGAGCTGCGGGTCCAGCACCAGGTCGCCACGCTCCCCGCGCACGCCGTAGATCTGCGTGAGCAGCAGGTAGATCAGCCACGACGCCGAACCCGTCAGGTAGGCATAGAGCCCGCGACGCTCCGCGTTGAAGTACTCCGGCAAGCACGGAAGAATCCGCGCCGTCTCCCCCGCCGTCGCCAGTTGATAGAGCGACATCCATGCCGCGCGACCAAGATCCGGACGGCGGCGCTGGTACATCGCAAAGGCATACATGACCGCCATATGGCTGAACACCGCGCCGTTTTCCTTCTCGCCGTAGGCGAACGAAAACGCCCGGCCCAGCTCTGGCTGTATCCCGCCAAAATCCGTGTTGAGGCGCACCCCACCCCCAAGCCCGTCACGCAGGAATCGGTTCACCGCCGCGGCCACCTGCCCGACCTGGCCGTCGGTCGCAATGCCGGACATCACCGGGAACACCTGCCCCGTCAACGTCATCCTCACGCGCCCGCGTTGCACGCCCTCGACCCTTCGCCCCTTGTCGTCGTAGTAGCCGTTGAAGAAGGACTGCCCCGCCGCGCGAACCCATTCCTTCTTCCGAATGCGCTGGCCAAGATCGCGGCTCTTCGAGCGAAGATCGCGCACCAGGTCCGCCACGCGCACCTTCATCCGCACGCCCGACACGTCCCGCGCCACCACGTCCAGGTATTCCTCCAGCCGCGCGCGCTTGGCCTTAGCCGACCCGTAGTTCACCCGACGCCCACCCGGCAGAAGATCCAGCAGCAGCAGCATCTCGCGCGCGAGCGCAAGCGTGGTCTCGCCTCGCGCCGCAAGGTTCTCCGCCAGATCCGCCAGCCGGTCGAGATTCCACGCGTAGAAAGCGGTGAAGGCCACCGATTCGCCCTGCCGGTGCGCCATGTCGAGCCCGTCGTTCCAGTCCGCACCTTCGAGCCTGCATACGTTGTGCCCGCCCACATTGAAGAACGCCGCGAGGTTCTGCACCAGCATGTGCTCGAACAAGGATCCGCGATAGACTTCACCGCCGCGCGTCCGCAACGCGTAGCCGTACGCCTCCGTCCATCCCGCATCGCGAGCGCGGCACCGATGCGTCTGCGGATCACGGAAATATTCCCGCGGCGCCAGCACGAAATCGAGATCGCCCGTCTGGTCCACGTAAAGCAGCGTCGTGTAAGTCGGCCACGCGCCGTGATCCATCCACGTGCGCGGAATGTTGTTGCGGTCGGCAATGAAATCGCCGCGCCCGCCGATGATCGTCGCGTTCGATCCATCGATCCGCACGCCGCCGAAGTTGTGCAGCAGCATCGCGCGCGTGGATTTCGGATTGGACAGCAGGAGCGCGAGACAATCCTGCCAGAGATCGCGCCAGCCCTTGCCGCCGCGCCCGTAGTCAAAATGCGGCAGATAGGAATTGCCGTAGAGCCGGCGCAGCGTCGGCTGGAACCCCACCCACGTCAGCCAGTTGTCGAGCGCCCTGTCCGGCGTGGAAAACGCTATTCGTCCTGCGTGCTCCATCCAGTGGCGCCGCGTGAACTCCAGTGACTTGCGTACGGCTGCACCGCCACCCCACTTGGTCCACCTCCGCACGGCGGCGGGATCGTCGGAAATACCCGAAATCAAAACGAAGCGCGCAGTGCTCCCCGGCGCCAGCCGAAGCTCGTCGAACCGAAAGCCGCCTATCGCCTCGCGCCCCTGCAAAGCCGCGTCGGACGCCTCCGGCCCGTCCTTGCTCTCCCAAACCGCCGCCGGCGCAGCGAAATTACCGCCGCGGCCAAGGAAATCTTCCTGCGAGCCCCAGACGGCCGCCGGCGCCTTCGCGCCCGGCCCGAACCCCAGCACGCTGTACCGGATGCGATTAACCTTGTGACCACGCTCGTCGAACGACATCGTCGGACACACCGTGACACCGTGCGCGCTCACCTGCACCCGGTGCAGCAGCGCCGTCACATGCCGGTGATCCCTGACATTGTCGGCCGAGCGCGCGAAGCACGGGATGGCCGCGTAAGGCCTCAGGTGAAGACGGCGCCGCGATGTGTTGGCGACTTCCACCAGCATGACCTCAATCTTCTCGGCGAAGTCTGCCGGGCACCAACAGGTCGCGCTGACCTCGAAACGGCCTCCAGTGTCTTTTCGGGAAAGCTTGAACCAACCGAGTCCGGCCTGAACGCGGGCCTGCCCGCCACCGTCCTTCAACCCATCCGGCGAAATGTCTGAAAGCGAGAAGGGCGCGCGGCCCTTTTCGGCGAGCCAGAATCCACGATGCACCAACGAGTGCGGAAGATCCTCGATTGATTGCGGCAGGCCTAGGTAGGCGTGATGGTTCTGCGCCGGACCACCCTGCAACGAGGGCGACACCCATGAAAGCATGCCCGCCTCATTCGCCAGCGGAAAGTAGAGAGGACCAACATCCCTCCAGCCCGAGGCCGAAAACTCACCTGTCGCCGGGCCCTTGTCCGACCCCGCAAAAGACCACCACGATACGCGTTTGCTGTTTTTCGCCATTAACCGTTTTACCTCAGTAGGATGCGTGCATTCTAGGGACGCCGATACCGTTGTCACGCGGAAACCGAGCCATGAGGAGAGAGCCCTTTCCAAGGTCTGGAAACGCGGTGGCGCATCCCGCCCATGCACCAGACAAAGACGCTGAAGAAGCCCCCCCGAGCTACAGAAGACTGCGCCTCGCAGTCTCCACCCGCAAAAAAACCAGCAGAAACGAGTTGACAACGTAATCGCTTACGTTACTATAAATACTATCGAATATAGCCACACGAGGTGCCTATGAAGTTGTTGTATCGAGTACTTTGCACCTTCCTGATCATCGCCTGTGCCGTATCATCAGCAGGAGCCAATTTGCTGGAGGACGGCGGGTTCCAGTCATGGCCA
>CALMZY010000355.1 GCA_937870865.1 uncultured Lentisphaerota bacterium
GTCCATGAGGACTTGGAGGTCGTAGGTGGTGTAGATCGCGTTGGCGTGTCTCGCGCTGCCGGGGTAGACCAGGTCGGGGTCGTTGATTGCCCCGTGGGTGGCCGTGTCCGACGCGGACAGATTGGTGCGCAGATTGCGAATGGGGTCGCCCGGCTGGAGCGAAGCCCCCGGTGCCACGTAGCCCTGCGCGACCCACTCGTCGGTGTGATAGACGAGCACGGCGCCGGGAATCGAAGCCAGCGTGTTGAGCAGGGTCACCGTGTGGGGCGCCATCATATCCCGCAGTTTGCGCATGGCATCGCGCTGGGGCTTTTCGGCAAAGTTGAACCAGCTGCCCATGCCGAGGGCGGCTTTGGTTTCCGTCTCGATCGCCTTGTAGGAATTCAGCGCCGCCGTGGCCGCGGCGGGGACGCTTCCCGTGTACGTGATGTGCGCGTGCATGAAATCCCCCGGGAGCGCGCCGAGTCCCCACGAGGAGGGGATATCCAGGGCGGCGAGCGGGGGATACAGCAGTTGCATGGCTTCGCGTTCCTGCGCCTGGGCCGAGAGGGGCGAGTCGTCCATGCAGAAGCGCAGGGTGTTCAGGACGTTGGAGGCGAAGGCGCTCGTCAGGCCGGCGAGGGCCGGCGTGAGATGGAGTGCGCCCGGGCCGCCCAGGTTGTCGAGATCAGCGATGGTGAAGTTCTTGACGACAGCGGCGGAGGCTTCGGCGTCCGTGGGCGTGTGCCGGACGATGATCCGGTCGCCGAGGCGCATGTTGTCGATCTGGACATAGCCGCTGCGGATGTGCGCCAGCGGCGCGGCGCCGCCGCCCTCCGTGAGGATGAAGGCGCTGTTCAAGGTGCCGGTGACGAAGGCTAGGTCCGCCGGCGTGCCGTCCCACGCGACAGGATGTTCGGCGCCGGAGCGTTCGTAGAAGAGGCCGGCAGATCCTTCGACCGCGGGTTCCGTGCGGGCCGTCCACTGATGCGCAACACCGTCGACGTGGTTCGGATAGGCCATGAGGACCTGGTCGTTGCCGGTTGCGGTGCGGACGCTCAGGACGCAGTCGCGCATCGGGTAGGTCGCGCTCTGAACCGGTTTGATGACCACCTTCAGGACCGCGCAAGACATGCTGTTGAAATGGAGGAGGTGGACCTTGGAAAGGGTGCCCGCGGGGTACCATTCGCGGCGATCCGTGCGGGAGCCGAAGTAGCTGAAGGCCGGCCATGTGAAGTCCGATTCCCGGATGTACCCGGGCAGGCCGGACTGCAGGTTGCCGGTGAACGCCACGCCGTCTCCGAGCAGGAAGCCCGGCCGGCCGCGGAAGGTGATGAGCGCGGGGTCCACGAGGCTGCCCGGCGGCAGGCTGTAGCCCATCCCCGGGAAGAGGAATACGGCCTTGGACTTCGGGTCCGCGTTCGCGGTGTCGCACACGTAGCCGATCTCGTCGTGGATGATGACCAGGTCCTGGTCCCAGGCCGGCTGACCCAGGTATGTGTAGTCGTAGCGGATGTGTTCGGCGCCGAAGTACCCGTACTGGACCGGCTGGGTCTGCGCGGTGATGACGGTGTTGTCCTGGATGTCGCGGTCGCATTCCGTGCCGCCCATGATGTGGTCGCAGTACTCGACATCCTGGCAGTGATGCGTCACGAGCTGGCCGATCACGCCCGACCAGTAGTCGTCGCGGGTCCACCAGCCGAAGGTGGTGAAAAAGTCGCCGTAAGTGTTGTACCAGAGGGAACTGTAGTGGTTGCTGTACTCGCGGCCCCACCAGAACTGGCTGTAGGAGACGACAGGCGGGTCCGCGAAATAGGAACGCCCATTGAGCACGGCCCTTCCCTCGATGGCGGTTTTGCCCGGCGCCAGAAGGACCGGGCTGGTTGTCTTGAACGTGGCGTTGGTGCCGTCGAGCTGCACCGAGGCCGCGATGCCGTTCACGGTGATCACCGCGCCGGTGAACGACGCGGACGCCGAGCCGGAGACGACGATCTGCGTGCCGTTCAGGACCTGGTAGGGCGCGGGGTTCGTGATGGCGAAGAAGAACGACATGTTCCGGATCACGGAGTAGGTCGCGGTCGAAGTGTTTCCCGCCGCGTCCGTGGCGGTGGCCGCGAGCTGATTGGTGCCGGGATAGAGGGCAATTTCGCCCCAAAACTGCGTTCCGACAACCGACGCCGCGATGGGGCCGTTGGTGCCCAGCCAACTGCGGGCATGGAGGAAGACCTCCGCCGACGGATCCGACACCTGCCCGCGGACATCCGTGATTTCCGAGTCGCCGAATGTCGTGGTGCCGAGGTAACTCGTAACGCCTCCGACGACTTGGAAATCTGCCGGCAGCAGCAGGCTGACGGTGGGCGGGACGGTGTCGCCCGAGGTGTCGCGGATCACCGTGAGAGTTTGTGTCACCGTGTGTCCCGCGCCGTCGCTTGCCGTGATCTCCAGCGGGTTCGATCCTTCATCCAGTTCCACGTTGTGCGCGACAAAAAGGGACTTCCCGGCCCCGTCGGTCCATTCGCCGTTCACCCGCACTTCCACGGCGCTGGTTGTGTCGGTCGCGGAGCCGGAGACCGAGACGAACCGCTGGTCGGTGACCAGGTTGTTGACGGGGTTGGTGACGTTCAGGACCGGCGGTTCGGTGTCCAGGATGATTGAGGCGGTGAGGACCCTGCTCTGCGCGCCCGTTGCGGTTCTCCGAAGTTTGGCAAAAAGCGTGCGCCATCCGTTCACCGCGCCGTTGAGCGAATACGACACCGCGCCGGCGAGCGCCGAGGTCCTGCTGTTGGCCATTTCCACTGTCTCGGCGACCGAAACCTCGTCCGCCACGAGGCCCCCGAACACGAGCGTCACGTTCGTGCTGCCGGTGTAGAGCGCGTTGGCGTTGATGCGGAATTCGAGGGTCGGCGCGCTGGCAGGGTTGGTGGGGTTGGTCCCCGTGTAGACTTCGTACCCGTCGCTGGCCCAGTCGGCGTCGCTGTCCTTGTTGGTCGGGGAGGTGCCGAGGACGAACTCGCCGATGTTGTACAAGGTGTCGCCGTCCTGGTCCTGGTAGGCGTCCGCGCCGGAGAGCGGATCCAGGAACGGCCAGGCGAGTTCGTACAGGTCATGCATGCCGTCGGCGTCGGCATCGCGCGGCGTGCCGCGCGGGATCTCGAGGACCTTGTAGTACGAAATGGAATTGGAGAGTTGGGCAGGGACCGTGTTGGACCAGATGCGCGGTCCGGCAACGACGGGCTGCACGCCAACCACGGACCAGGGTCCGGCGAGGTTGGTGGTTGTGTGAACCTGATAGTACGTATCCGTCTGGCCGCTGAATTCGAGGACGTGCTTTCCGTCCCGCACCCGCCCGACGACTGTGAAGTCATACGCGTACAAGCCGACGGCCCAGAAAACACAAATTGCCAGAAACCAAAGTGGGGATCGTTCCCGAAACCGGCCCATACTTATCTCTCCCTGTTGATTGCGGATGGAAAGCCGTTATGAAAGGCTTTTTGGCGGCTTTTTTCAAGCTTTTTGTGGTCAAACGCGCCTTTTCTTGCACTGGAACTCTCTCAAAGCGAAGGACATCCGCTGAATACCGCAAAATGAGCGGGGTCGTGTGGAAAGGAACCACACACTGCTGAACGGGAGAATGCGTGCTTGAGGGCTGGCGCAAACGTCCTGCTTCTCGTCCGCGTGTGGTAAAAAGCGTTGCCGGGCAAAGTTTTATAAACGGGCTGGCGCAAGGGGAGGAGGTTTCGTACACTCTCGCGCCTTTGAATCCGCGGGGAATGGTTTAGAATGACGAAGAGGAATGGACGGCAATGATTCTGATACTGACGCCGAATGTTGATGTCAAGGGGGCCGAGTACAAGCGCTTGATGGGCGTGTTGAGCGCTCTGCCGAATGTGCACAGCCGCGTTCACAATGTTCACGGCGCCCAGCAGACGCTGACGGAGATTTACCTGATTGGCGACACCTCGAGCCTTTCCCTGGACGACATGAGGGCGTTGCCGTGCGTGGAGCGCGTGGTCCGGGTGTCGCAAAGCTACCGGGTTCTCGGCCGGCACAAGGACGACCAGCGGGCGACGGGATTCGAGTACAACGGTGTGCATTTCGGGCAGGATAATCTGAATGTCTTTGCCGGCCTGTGCGCGGTGGACACGCCGGAGCACGTCGAGCAGATGATGCGCGCGCTTCGCGAGAACGGGCAGGTTTGCACGCGGATGGGCGCCTACAAACCGCGGACCAATCCGTATTCGTTCCAGGGCCACGGCAAGGAATGCCTGCCGTACGTTTTCACCCTGGCGGGGAAATACGGCATCAAGGTGATCGCGATGGAGATCACGCACGAGGACCACGTGGACGAGATCCGCAAGGCCCTGCAAAAGACGGGCAACAAGACGGGCGTCATGCTCCAGATCGGCACGCGCAACAGCCAGAACTTCGAACTGCTCAAGAGCGTTGGCCGGCAGAACGAATTTCCGGTCCTGCTCAAGCGCGGCTTCGGCATCACGCTGGAAGAATCGCTCAACGCAGCCGAGTACCTGGCCAGCGAGGGGAATCCGAAAATCGTCTTCTGCCTGCGCGGCATGAAGAGCAACATGGGCGACCCGCACAGAAACTTCGTTGATTTTTCTCATGTACCTGTGGTTAAAAGACTTACGCGTATGCCGGTCTGCGTGGACCCCTCGCATTCTGTCGGCACGCGGGAAAGCGCTCCTGACGGATTGCTGGACGTGATGCACGTGACGGCGCAGGGCGTGATTGCAGGGGCGAACATGGTTCTCGTGGATTTCCATCCCGCGCCGGCGGAGGCGCTTGTGGATGGGCCGCAGGCGTTGCTGCTCAAGGAACTGCCGAAGTTCCTCGAGGATATCCGGATTGTCCGGGAAGCGTACGACAAACGCGTTGCGCTGGCCCGGCAGGAATAGGACTGGCCTATGTCGCGATCAAGAATCCTTTGCATTCTGGCGGGTTTTCTTCTTTGCCCGCTCTCGGTCACGGCGGGGCTGGAGGACGGCGGTCCCGGCGTGGGGTTTCCGGTGGGCGAGACGCTGGATTAC
>CALMZY010000356.1 GCA_937870865.1 uncultured Lentisphaerota bacterium
TGGCGGGCCGCATCGGCCATGATGCCGTTCAACGGCGGCGCGCGCATCAGCCAGACGCAGGTGTGCCGTGTCACCGCCTCGACGCCGCGGACGAAGCGCTCAAAGTCGTCGAAGCCGTACATCGAGTGGGAGCAAAGCGTCACGTCGTGCTCGGCCGCGGCGCAGGGCCAGGCTTCCGGCACGATCGTCACGTTCGTGATGCCCTTTTTGGAGAGATGTTCTTCCAGGCGCGCGCGCATCGCGGGCGAGGGCTCGACGGCGGTGACGTGCCGGACGAACGGTGACAGGGGAACGGCCCATTTGCCGCTTCCCGCGCCGATATCCAGGAGCGTGGGTTTTGGCAAAGACTTCAGGAGGGATACGAGAAATTCGCGGCTCGTGTCCTTCGCCTGCCACCGGTCTTGCGTGCGCTCGTCGTATTTTTCCGCGCGCGCGCTCCAGCGATCGTTGGCGTCCGGCAGGGGCTCCTCCCGGCGCTGAACTTCCCGCTCGCGGACGAGCCGGTTCCAGAGTTGGATCCAATTGACGTCGTAAGTTCTCATGACACGATGACCCGGTGAGCATCGCATGTGATGACCTGGACGGGAAGGCCGTATGTCGTGGTCAGGAGTTCGGCGGTCAGCACGGCTTCCGCGGGGCCGGCGGCCAGCACCATGCCGCTGCGAAGGAGCACGACGTGATTGGCCGTGGAGGCCGCCAGGTTGGGATCGTGGCTGCTGAAGATCACCGTCACGCCTTCATCGGCCAGACGGCGCAGGACGTCGTGGACGGCGCGCCGGTTCGCGAGGTCGAGATGCGAGGTCGGCTCGTCCAGGAGGAGGATGCGGGGAGACTGCGCGAGGGCGCGGGCGATCATGGCCAACTGCCGCTCGCCTCCGCTCAGGGTCGTGACGGGGCGATGGCACATGGCGGCCAGCCCGGCGGTCTCCAGCGCCTTCAGCGCGCAGACTTGATCCTGATCTCCCGGCTGTTCCAGGGCGCCCAGGTAGGGGGCGCGCCCCAGCAGGACGTAGTCCAGCAGCGAGAAATCGAATGGGATATGCTCGTTCTGCGGCACGAGGCCGATGATCCGGCTGAGTTCGCGACGCGAGTACTCGGCCGGGGCGCGTCCGGCGATGTGAAGGGTTCCCGCCTCTGGCGACAGCAATCCGAGGAGAATGTGGAGCAAGGTTGTCTTCCCGCCGCCGTTGGGCCCGAGGATGGCGGTCAGAGATCCGGTGGGAATATCGAGGGAGAGACCGCGCAGGACAAGCGGTTGATTTGCCGCATATTTGAAATCGAGGCCCGACAGCGAAATGATGGAAGGGGGATTCATCGTTGCGCTCCCTTGTGCCGGATCATGAGCGCCATGAACAGTGTCGAACCCAGGAGTGCGGTGAGGATGCCGAGAGGGATTTCGCCCGCGGTCAACGTGCGCGCGAGATCGTCGCAGAGAAGCGTGAAGATGCCGCCCAGGAGCATGGAGGCGGGGATGGATTTGCGCGCGTCGGTTCCTGCCCAGCGGCGCGCGACGTGCGGCACGAGCAGGCCGACCCAGCCGACCACGCCGGCGACGGCGACGACGGCGGACGTGGCCGCGACGGCGGCGGCGAGCAGGAGGGCGCGTTCGCGGCCCGCCGCGACGCCGAGGGAAAATGCGGTCTCGTCGCTGAGCGAAAGCAGGGACACGCGCCACCGCATCAGCCACACAACCGCGAGCGCGGGAAGGACCACGGGCAGCATGCGGGCGAGATCGGTCCAGGTCACCGCCCACAAGCCGCCCAGGAGCCAGAAAGTAATCTCCGGCAACTGACGCAGCGGATCGGCGACGGACTTCAGGAGGCCGAGACCCGACGAGAAAATGGCGGATACGGCGAGCCCCGCCAGCACCAGTCGCAGAATCCATCCGCCGTAGTGCAGTCGGCGCGCGAGAGAATAGGAGAGGAGGAGGCCGAGGAACGCGCAGAGTGCGGCGGATCCCTGGATCAGCAACGGCGAGCCGCCGAAGAAAACGATGGCGATGCCCGCGCCGAGCGCGGCGCCCTGGGAGACGCCGAGGAAGCCGGGCTCGACCAGCGGATTGCGGAAGATCATCTGCATCACCGCGCCGCTTCCCGCCAGCGCCATGCCCAGGAGAATCGCGGCGAGGATCCGGGGCAGGCGCAGGTTCAGGACCAGTTGTTGCGCAAAGGGATCGTCGCGCAGAAGGTGTGCAGGCATCCAGTAAGGCGCCGGGAATCGTCCGAGGAGGACTGAAAGAAGCGCAAACAGGATCAGGGCAGCGATCAGCCATATCTGCGGATGCTTGAGCGTGATCCGGCTCATCGGATGTTCTCCCGGATGAGCGGTATCACGCGCGACTGAACGGTCGCCTCGTCCAATCCGTACAGTGAATAGAAGCGTGCGATCTCGCGCGTCAGGTCGGTGTCCTTGAAACGCTCCGGGTGCAAACGGGTTGCCGTCCAAAGCAGTCCCAATATCCAGCGCGTGTCCGGTTGGTCCCAACTACAGAAATCGCCGGGGAAGGCGAACACGCGTTTCTCCCGTGCCGCGCGAAGGGCCTGCCAGGCCGCGTCCGCTGTGATGGCCGCGACCGCTTTTTCCGCGGCGGCTGAGTAACTCACCACGAGGACCACGTCCGGGTCCCATGCCGCGATCTGCTCCAGGTTGACGATCGTCCAGCCGCCGTGCTGTGCGGCGTCCTTCCAGATCGGCGTTCCGCCGGCCAGTTCGACCAGCTCTGTCTGGATCCACTCCGGCGGCGGGACGCTGAAGGCAATGACGCCGCCGCGCTCCGAGTACTGAAGCAGGAGTGTTCGCGGCTTTTTGGTCGCGGGGATGGATGCTGTGCGATCGCTCACGCTTGAGCGCAGCCCGTCGTAGTAGGTCATCAGCAACCGGGCGCGCTCCTCGTCGTTCAGCACTCGGCCCAGGATTGCCAGGTCGCGCGAATATTGGGCCGTCGTTTCGAAATCGAGGTAGACGACCGGAATGTGGAGCCGTTCCAGCACGTCGCCCAGTCGGCGGGAGGAGCTTTTCAGCAGGACGACATCCGGTTTCGCCGCGGCGATCTGTTCAGCGCCGGCATCGCCGTTCATCGGCGTCGAAGCGGCGCCGCCGGGCATGACCAGTTCGAGGAAGTCGTCCGCTCCCTGGCGCGAGGCGGCCCCCGCGGCGAATACTGTCGTTCGTGCCCGTGCTCCGGGGAACAGGCTCACCGCATCCGCGATCATGAAGGACGCTTTGCCGGCAATCACGATGCGGGCGGGCGGCTCGACGAAACGGACTTCTCGTCCAAGCGCGTCCTTCACCGCGATATCCGCCGCCTCGGCGGATGCCGCGAGAAGAACGGCGAACCCGATCGTCATCATCTTCACGATATTCATGGCTCTTTCAGGCCAAGCGCGACACCACGGCATCGCGCAGGTCCCCGGCGCTTGGCGAGGATGGGGTAACAGAAATCACTTTCACATCGTAGCCGCGAAGCCGCTCTTTGAGAACTGCAATCAGGGAAGGCCGGATCGTAATCAGGGCCGCGGCGCAGCCGCAGGTCTTCAGGATGTCCAACGCGACCGTCCACCCTTGGTTTCGTTCCAGTTCGAGCGGACCCAGTTCGTCCACGACCAGAACGTCGCACGGCGCGGCGGCTCGCAGGACCTGAGAGCCCCAGTCGAGCGTGGCGGGATCGAACACCCAGCCGAGTCCCGCCTGCTTTCCGGGTTGGGCCAGGAGCCGCTGCTCGTTGGAAAGGATGTCCCGCGCGTAGATGCCCGTCTTTTTCCCGGCTTCGAAACGCGCGGGCGAAATAATCCCCGACACTCGCGCGCGCGTTTCCCGGAGAAGCGCGATCGCTTGAATGCACAGCTGCGTTTTGCCCGCGCCGGATTCGGCGCTCAGAACGAGGATGCGTGGAGCGGTGGTTTTCACTCGTCGCCAACGATCCGATAGAATGCATTCGTTTCTTCGGAGCGCAGGGATTCCATCCAGTGAGCCTCCGATTCCGACGTCACCAAATTGGTCACCAGCGTCCAGCCGTCGGCCTGCAGCAGGTTGTTATT
>CALMZY010000357.1 GCA_937870865.1 uncultured Lentisphaerota bacterium
GCCGCCTTCCGGGCGAAACTTTGAGTTTCGCACTCCTAAGGATAAGAAAGAAACGAGGAGAGGGGTTTTCCGGAAAAAAATGAAAATATTTCATACTGCGGCTACACGTACTTTACACCGCAGCGGGCGCAGATGGGGAGAAGGCCCTTTTGGATTCGCCGCCGGAAATGTTCCGCGCGGTCGCTGCGCCAGATCTCGGCAACGGAATGTTCGTTGATGTTTCCGACGACGAAGTCGGGGAAGTCGATGCAGAAGTTCGCGTCGCCGTTCGGCTGGATATCCAGCAGGCGCCGCGGGCTCCCGCACTCCTGCTTTCCGGCGGGCGTCCTGCAGTCGCCAAACCACGCGCGGTAGTCCTGCTCGCTGAGCTCCATCCACGGAATCAGGTTCCTGTCGCCCAGCCGCGCCTTGAATTCGTGGAGCAACGTGACGAACTCCTCGGGATCCACGCCGGAGCCTTCGCGATGGAACCCTTTCCAGGAATTCGCCGCGCAGCCGAGTTCCTCGCGCATGATCTTCTCGTATTCCGCGCCGGTCGCGCTGTCGAAGTAGTAGTAGGGCACGATGACGATGTCCTTGAGCCCGAGCCTGCGCGCCGCGTCGGGCAGTTCCGGAAGGGCTTTGTACGATTTCTTGCTGATGATGAACACGAGTACGGCGCCGGGCGACGGCCTCCCCTGCCGGCCGGCTTCCTTGCGAAGTTTCGCCAAGCCCGACTCAATCCGCGCAAAGCTGCCCTTGACGCCGCGCACGGAATCGTGCGTCTTCTCGTCGCCATCCACGGAGATGGAAAGGTGGTCCACCCCGATCCGCACGATGTCGGCGGCAAACCTCTCAAGAAGCGTCCCGTTGGTGTCGATGCTGACCGCCAGGCCACGCTCCTTCGCGCGGGCCAGCAGAGGGATGATATCAGCGAACAGGAACGGTTCGCCGCCGCGCACAAGGAGGTTTGGGTGATGGCCAGCTGCCTCGTCAATCACGCGCAGCCAGGCGGCCAGCGGAAGCTCGGAGGTTCGGGCGGCCGGCTCCTTCATGTACCCCGCCGCGCCCCATTGCCCGCACATCTCGCAACGAAGGTTGCACCGGTTTGTGACGGTCAGCGACAGGATGGCTGGAAAGTCTGACATCAGCATCCCCTGCGAACACGCGTTGTCCGACTGTAGAGACGCCCCGGCGGGGCGTCTCTACACACAAGACAACAGCCCGCTTGTGCTCTACCCCATCGTGATCTGGACGTCCACGTCTTTGACTTCGTAGACCGTGCCCAACTCGGGCTCGACCAGCGCGGCTTTCGGTCCTTCGAGGATGACCGCGAGCATGTTCTCCTTCTTCAGGAACGACGACGGCACGTAGAACTCCATCTGCGGGCCGGCTTCCTCGTACTGGCCGACGGCATTGCCGTTGACGTAGAACAGGCACCGCTGTTTCGTGCCCGCCGGGATCGTCAGCTTCACGGCGATCTCCCAGCCCTTCTTGCACGCGTAGCGGAACTTGCGGCGCATCCATACGATCTCGCCCAGTTTCTCGTCCATCAGGTACTTGTGCGCGGCCGGCACGCTCTGCCACTTCGCGTCGTCGTGGCCCAAGTTGACGTAGCCGTGGAGCGTTCCGTGCAGCTGTTCGCGGACCTTGAACGCCTTGATCTCGCGGACGATCGGCTGGCCGGACTTCGTTTTGCCCTTGATGACCACCGGCTTCAGGATGCCGCTGTACTTCCGGATCGCGCCCTCGTGCGGGTGCGACTTGCTGTGGAAGAAGTTCTCGTACATCACGG
>CALMZY010000358.1 GCA_937870865.1 uncultured Lentisphaerota bacterium
TCTCGGCGACCTGATTGATTTCGCCCTGCGCCACAATCCCCGCACCAGGGCCGCGCCAGTAGACGTACCGCAGCCGGTTCCCGGTGTAGTCGGGATACAGCTTGAAAATGCCGTAGAAGATATTGAAGTTGGCATCGCTGGCATCCCAGTAATTGGTATTCGATTCGCCCACCACGCGCCAGCGTCCCTTGTACGTGTTGTAGTACGGCGTGGTATTCCAGATGATGAACTCGTTGTAGGAGTTCACGTTCGTGGCCAGGTTCACCCACGTTTGGCCGCCGTCGCCGGAATACTGGACCGTGAACAATTCCTCCTTCGGCACGTTGATGGCCGTCCAGATCAGGGGCCACACGCTGTTGGCCTCACCGATGAACTGCGTCGAGTTGAGCACGCGGCAGTAGACGACGACATTGGTCGAGCTACGGCTGGCATACTCCGTGTTGCCGAAGGCGCCGATGTTGATGCGGTCGCCATTGGTCGACGGCTCAAGGATGTAGTCCGATGCCGGATTGCCCTTGTCGATCCCCCACGAAGATTGCACATCGGTGGTCCACCCATATCCGTCGAGATAGCGGCCACTGACAGACCGGGGATGGAAATCGCCCGACGCGACATCGGCAAACAGCGGATTCGTAATGGCGCTGCGGAAATCGTTGCTGTAGGCCAGTTGCCACGGCATCAGATCCCTGTAGGTGTAGTAGATATTCGTTACTCGTTCGAAGAAGTAGAGATTGTAGTCGATAAACGCGCTGTCGATGACTCCCGCATCACCCGCCAAGGCCCAGTTGTTCGATCCACCGACATAGAAAATGCTGTTTTGCAGGACGTTGTTCTGAGAGGCCCGTGCCCGGTAGCTGGAATTCGAGTTGATGGCCGGCTGGTTGACCACGAAATCGCAATTCTCAACAAGGGTTGTCCGGGCATTCATGACATCGACGCCAACAATCGCGTTGTTCCAGAGGCGGATATTGCGGTTGATCGCGCTCCGGGTGGCATAGTTGACAATCCCGTACTGGTTCGACCGGACGAACAACCGCTCCAGGCGATTGAACTGATTGGATTCGAGGAACACGCCGCGGTAGGCCTGTTCAACGGTGAAGTCGCGCAGGGTGACAAAAGACGCCGGCAGGTTCACCCCATCCCCCCCACCGCCCGTGCGACGAAGAATCGATCCCCCCGCGGCCGCGTTCGTGCTGCCTTGAATCAGCAGGTTCCCACCCGCCTCGTCCCCTCCGCGGGACCAGATGATGTCCACGTCGTTCGTGGACGGGTAGACCCCTGTATCCACATAGATGATGTCGCCGCCTTCCGTGTCATAAGCATCCAGCACTCTCTGGATCGAATCCTTGGGCGTCGCCGTCGTCAACCCATTGTTGCCAGCACTTCCGGGAGCAGATGTGTAGACATCATTATTGGTCGAACTGTCATTCACATAGAAACTCAAAGGCGTGTTGCGAACGGCAAACGCGTTGTCCACCGGGTCCTGAACGGCCGAATTGGTTTGAAGAACAACCCGCCACAGGACCTGCAGGCTGGATGTGCAAGTTGTCGTATCCCAGACATATTCCCCCGGCAGTGCCGAGAGATTGTTCGCCACGGTCGTCCATGGCCCGCCATTTGCCGAGTACTCGATTCTCACCAGGTCCGTCGTCCCCAGGTTGCCCGCGGACCAGCGAAGGAGGTTGTTGGTGCCCTTCAGGACACCGCCATCGTTCATGGTCATCGCCAGGAGCCACGCATTGGTCCGGCTCTTGCTCGCCTGCGGAGTATTCCCGTATGCCCCTATGTTCACACGGCCGCCATTGGGACTTGGCTCATTGGTGTGGGAAAACCACGGAACGCCTGCGTCAATCGCTGGTGAATGATTGCCGGCGCCATCATTTGTCCAGACGCCGTTCAAGTAACGACCGGTGGATGACTTCAAATGGAGATCCCAGCCGGCTTCATCGGCAAAGAGAGGATCGTGAGACAAGCTGTGGATATCCTCTCCCGACGCCCTCTGCCAGTACAAAAGCTTCTCCCAATTCCCCTCCCGGTTCCCTATCCAGGCACCGTTACGGGCCACCAG
>CALMZY010000359.1 GCA_937870865.1 uncultured Lentisphaerota bacterium
CCTTGGCCTGGCCGACGAAATCGCCGAACTGCGCCGGCCGCAGGCTGATGTCGAAATCGGTGTCCGACTTGTTCAGCGTCTCGGTTATGAATCGCTCGGTCATGATCCTATTTCCAATTTCCAATTTCCAATTGCCAATTGGCAATTGGAAATCATCTTGCCAACGCCCTTCTTACAATCTCTTCCACCGTCACATCCGGCTTCGCACCCGCCGCGGCCGTCTTCACCAGCTGCTGGGCTTCCGCCTGCTTGTAGCCCAGCGAAACGAGGGCGAGGATTGCATCCCGCGTCCGCGCGTTCTCCGGCGTCATCTCCTCCTGCGCGGTGATGGCTTCCATCGCCTCGCCCGCGCCGAGTTTGTCCCGCAGTTCCACAACGATACGCTCGGCCGTCTTCTTGCCGATCCCGGAAATCGAGCTGATCCGCTTTACGTCCGCCTGCGCGATGGCCGCCTTCAGCTCCCGGATCGACAGCCCGCTCAACGCGGTCAGGGCCAGCTTGGGGCCGATGCCGCTGATGTTCAGCAGCATGAGGAACATGCGGCGCTCGTCGGCGGTCAGGAATCCGTACAGTGCGTGGATATCCTCGCGCACGTGGTCGTAGGTCAGGATCTTGCACGCGTCGCCGGGCGCGGGAAGGTGGTCGTAGCTGCTGAGGGGAATGAAGACCTCGTAGCCGACGCCGCCCACGTTGAGAACCACGCGGGTCGGGTCTTTCTCCACCACAACGCCTTCAAGAAAAGTGATCATCCATTCTCCGCAAACAACCGATTATTAACCACGAAGCGATTTTGTTCCACCTTTTAACTTCTTGTCTGCTTACGAAGATACTCACCACGGAGGCACGGAGAAGACTTCCACAGGAAGGTCGCGAAGATCGCCAAGCAAGGCGAAGCCCATTCTTCCCCTTTGCGCTAAACTCCTTCCGTTTCCCTTCCAATTTGGTTTCGGCTCCGCTGCACTAAGCGGTTCGTGGCTCTCTCCTTAACGCTTAACCGTCTCGAGGAAATCACCTCGTTTGGCAACCCCGTTGTCGATCACCGCGCAGGCCGACGCCGGGTTCACCTTGGTGACCTGGACCTTCCCGATCACGCGGCCGGGCACCGTCTCGATCACATTGCCGGTGACGGGATCGGTGATGTCGCGCGGCGCCTCGCGAACGTTGAACTTGTCGCCCACGCGGACGCGGACATTCTTCCCGCCGTTGATTACCACGGTGTCACCCGTGGATTCGGCGACCCGCGGCTGCCAGTAAGTGACGGGCAGGTCGCGCAGGATCTGGCGCACGGCGGAATGGATCGCGCCCTCGGTCGCCTTGCCCAGCGGGGTGCGGAAGAACGCATCGCCGCCGAAGACCACATCCTTGTAGCGCCCCTCCACGCCGGCGCCGCCCGCCGAGACGGTCTTCGCCGCCTTGACCGACGCGACGACCTCGCCCGACTCGACGTCCGACACCTTGATATTGATCGCCACGCGCGCGCGGGAACCGTGTCCGAAAATCCTCAGCCAGGAAATGCCGAACCAGCCCGAGCCCTCGCTCGTCTCCGTAAAATCGGTGACGGAGCCGTGGACCAGGTACTTGGCGTTCTTCAGGCGGCCGCGATCGACCTTGCCCTCTTTGCGGAACAGGTCGCCGCCCTGCAGGATGATCTCGTCCAGCACATCCTTCAGATCCTTGCGCTCCAGCACCACGACGCGCTCCGTCTCCAGCAGCTGCGTGACGAGAACATCCGCCATGCCCTTGCCGAGATTCCACTGCCCCTTCGCGTTGGCAAGGTTCTCGAAATCCGCAACGCCCACGACGGGCTTCACGACGCGGTTGGATCGGTACGGGGACTGGTGTCCGGCGGGCGTCCGGCAACCGGAAACGATGAGCAGAAGGAGAACCGCGGGCAGCACGAACGCGCGTTTCAGGATCGTCATGGGGAACATGGTAAGACCAGAAGGTACACAGAGCAAGTAGAAGGACGAGAGGACAGAGGTCAGAGGGCAGAGGGCAGAAAAAATCAAACAGGGAGCGGCAACCCTCCTCCGTAGCCGCCGGCGCAAGCCGGTGGCGATCCTCATTCACCACGCCCTTGCGGGCGCGGCTACGCTTCTTCCGTGCGGGAACAATACGGCGAATTGAGGATAAAGGTCAGAAAAGAAAGAGAGCGAATCGGGCAACAAACCCAACTCGCTCCATCTGATCTCTGATCGCTGACTTCTGACCTCTGATCTCTACTTCCGCGCAAACTCGCGGACCGAGGCAAGGACATCTTCGGGGTACAGCGGCTTGTGGAACATCTTTTTGACGTTCGGGAATTGCTTCATTTCCTCTTCGTCAAAATCGGGGAACCCGGCCATGACGATGACCGGCACCTTGATGCCCTCGGCGGTCATGAGCATGAGCAGTTCAGCGCCGTTGATGCCGGGCATGCGGATATCGAGAAGCATGGCGCGGCACTTGGGATCCTTGAGGTGTTTGTAGGCGGTCTCGCCGTCGTTGGCCACGCGGACTTCGTAGCCCGCGTCTTCGAGAAGATTCTTCAGAAGCTGGGTCAGGATTTTATCATCGTCCACAACGAGAATCATGGTGTCAGCCCCCTTGAATGGAAGAATACTAGGAGACAGCTCCAACGATGTCACGCCCGGATTCAAAGGAATAACCCGGCGGCGCATCGGCAAAGGATGCGTCTCTGAAACGTGCTGACGAGCCGGGGGTTTTACGCCGTCGGCTTGGCCGCCGCGGGTGCGGCCGGCTTCGCCTTGGACTTCTGCGCCCAAGCCGCTTTTTTCAGTCTCTTCTTGCGACGCAGGCGGGCCGCACGCTTTACTCTGGTTCTAAGTTGTTGTCCCATGGGCGCGGATGTGTAGCAGAATGGAATCGGGATCGTCAAGCCCTTGATTTCACGGCGCGACGAACGGTTGTTCGACGAATCTGCAGCGACATCTGAAGACTGACGTGCGAGGGCGACGCCAGCCCGACGTTTCCGGGATTCGTTTTCTGGAAGAGAATCCGGGCGGCCTGCCAGCCCATTTCGAGCATCGGCAACCGGATGGTCGTCACATCGAGATGGTCGGCGCCGGGCACATCATCCCAGCCCGCGACCGCAATCTTTTCCGGCACGGCGATGTCCAGTTCGCTCAACGCCTGAAGACATCCCATGGCCACGTAGTCGTTCCAACAAAGGATCGCGTCGGGCTTCTGCTTCCGCGCGGACAGGCAGCCGTGAACCACGGAAACCGCGAGTTCCCGGGTCCAGGCCCCCTGCACCACGCTCGCCCTCACGCCTTTGCGCTCCGCGGCGGCCTCGAGGAAAACCCTTTCCCGTTCCTGGCAGTCGAAGATGTCCGGCTGGCCCGCCAGGTAAATCAGTCTCCGGCATCCCTGGTCGAGAAGGTGTTTCACCATCTGCTTCATGGCCGTCTGATTGTCCAGCACAACCGACCCGGCCGCCTTCCACGTGGACGCCTTGTCCGGGGGTTCGGCGGCACAAAGCACAACCGGTTTGTCCAACTCGTCAACGGGGTACTTGAAAATATCCGTCGGCGGCGCCAGCAGGACAACCCCGTCCACATGCCGTCCGCTCACCAGGGTGCGCCAGGATCGAATGTACTCATCGATTCCCGGCGCAAGCATGCACATCGTCTGGCTCCCCTTTCTCTTGACCTCGTCGTCGATCCCGCGGATCACCTCCGCCGTGAAGCCGCTGCCCATGAAACGAGCCAGCACGCCGATCACTCCGGTATGCGCGCCGCGAAGGGCCCGACCCAGGATGCTGGGCTGGAAATGGTGCGCGCGGATGATGTGCTGGATGCGGGCGCGCATCTCCGGCGCCACGCCGGGCTGATTCTGGATGACACGGCTTACAGCACTTTTGGAACTGCCGGACAGCTTCGCGATTTCCAAGACGTTTACGGACCTGGCCCTGGGTACAACATTCATCTACAACTCCTCCTAATCGGCCCCGTGAACCTCCGCGCGTCTTAATCTGTATTATATCAAAATGCGCAACGGTAAACCAGCTTCACAGGACCGCACAACCATAACCTCCTCCACGAGAACTCCTTACGCACTCGCCCCCCCCGGCGGAAGCCGGGGGATTAACCCCGGCCTCCGCCTTCCCTATGAACTCCGAATTTACGGAACCGCCACACGCGCCCGGTAGTAACCCAGCGGCACGTTGTTGGTGACGAGCACTTCGATGACGCCGCCATCGCTGTGGCCCGCCACCGCCGTTGTGTACGGCGTCCAGGTCCCGCCCGTCAGATTCGTGGTCCAGAACATCTGGTACACGCGGGTGTTGGTGGTCGGCGGGCCAATGAACACACGAAGCCCTGATGAATTGGCCGGAACGCCGAAGCTGAACGCGGAACCGGCATTCTTCGGATCGGTGTCCGCCGCGTATTCCTGGAGATCGGTCCAAGCGTCGCCGTCGTAGTTGCTCCCGACCCCCGTGCCGGTCAGGCTGCCGAAGTGCTGCAGCTCCCAGGCATCCGCAATCCCGTCGCTGTCCGTGTCGGAGCCGCCGCCGACGAATTCAAACGCGAAGTCGTCCAGTTGGAGACTTCCATTCACTTTCGTCCACGCCAGGCCGATGCTCGGCACAACTTCGTACAGGCCACCCGCTGTGCACGGGACATCCACGCTGAACTGCGTCCACTGCCCGTTGGGCATGATCGTGAGATTCGTGATCACGTCGAACAGCATGACGTGGCTCGCGTTGTAGCCCTGCACGCGAAGATTCGCCTGGTTCAGGGCGAAATCGATATCGCGCTTGAACCAGCCCGAGAAGCGGTACGTCCCGGGGCTCACGTTCACCAGCGTCTGGGCCACGACGGATGAGAACGAACTGCCGTCGCCCCACCATCCCTCGACGGCGAGAATGTGCGAGCCCGAGTGTCCGCCCCAGTCGGAATGCGTTTGCAGCTGATTCTGTCCCGGCGTTGTGGTCCACCAGCGCAGCCGGTCGGCAAAGTCGCCGTTGGCGAGCGCGTGGGCGGCCGCAAACGGACCCGAGTAGAACTCCGCCTGGTCGAGCACGATGGCGTTCTCCGAAGCCTCGCCCGCAGCGTACTGGCCATGGAACACCGGCCGGACGAACGACAGGTCGCCGCCCGAATAGGACCCGGTGACGTGGACCAGGTGCCACCGGCCATCGGCCGGCACATTGCCCAGGCTTTGCGAGTCCACCTGGGCGGGCGCGATCTGGGCCGAGCTGTACCACTCGATCGACACGGAGGCATTGGTCAGATGCGAACCCACCTGCTGGCGGATCCAGAGGGAGAACGTGTAGGTGCCCGGCCCCACGGAAATATCCTGGTACACGGCCCCTTGCTTAGCTCCCTCCCACGTCGGAAGAACGCCGCCGAGGTTGCCTTCAATCGCCGCCCAGTCCTGCAGGTACACCGGATCGATCCGGCTCCATCCAAGCTCCTGCCAGTTCGTATGAGGCGCGTTGAAGCCTCCATCCCGCAGGACAGACGGGAAAGACGGCATGATGTGCGTCCCGCGATACAGCGACGCCTCGTCGAACATGATGGCGGTATCGGTCGCCGCTCCCGGCGCGAACTGGCACGCCAGCTTCGCGCGCAGGAACAAGGCGTCGTTTCCGGAGTACGTGCTGGTGACCCAGGCATGATGCCAGCGGCCATCCCCCGGCACGGCGGCGTCAAGCTGCGCAACATCCGTGTGCAGCGCTTCCCACTGGGACCCGTTGTACCACTCCAGCCGCAACTGGGTGTTGGTCGGATTTGCGCCCTTCTGCTTGAGCAGCCACAAGGACAACGTATAGGTGCCTCCGGTGGCCGCGACATCCTGATACACTGCGCCCGCGCCGCCGGGCACCCACGCCTGAACCACGCCGCCCCATGCGCTCGTACGGCCCGCCCAGGTCTCGCGGCTCACCGAACCCACAGGCGTCCAGCTCGAGCCGGCCCACAGATTGGTCGTGGCCGGGTTCTCGAAGCCGCCGTTTTCAAAGGACGACGGAACGACCAGCGGGCCCGTGTAGAACTCCGCATCGTCGAATCCGATCGTGTTGGCGCCGGCATTCGCGACCTTCTCCCCCCCGTACAGGGCGAAGAGGATCGGGCGGACGAACCGGACACCCGCATTCGTGCAGGTCGTGGTGACGAACGCACGGTACCAGTTACCGTCCTGCGGCACCCCGTTCAAGCTCAGCACGTCGGTCTTCAGAATGCTTCCGCCATCTCCGCCCCACTCCACGACAAGGCGGTTGGACAGCGGCGTGGCGTTCGTCGGGACCTGGATCCACGCGCTGAACGTGCAGGTTCCCGCCGCCGAGGCGATGTCCTGGAACACGGCCGTCTGGTTCGCCGCCCACGATTCCACGACCAGCCCGCGGGCGCCGGTCCGCGCCGCCCAGTTGGTACGGCGTGCGTTGCCGGTGCAAGTCCACCCGGTGTTGTTCCAGTCCTCGGTGCCCGCCGGATTCTCGAAGCCCCCATTGGTGAACGCCGCGGCATAGGTCGGCACGTACGCGCCGGAAACGACACGGGCATCGTCCATCAACAGAGTGTTGGCCTGCCCGTCGAACTTGCCCCACTTCGCGACCACCGAGACGCGGACTTCACGGAGGTTCGGGTCCGAACACTGGCCCGTGACGAAGTACTCATGCCAGCCGTCCACCGATGAGACTCCGAGAGGGAGAACGCTGTCGGCCTGAACCTTGTTGGTGAACGACGAGTCATACCAACCAATGCGCAGTTCGGCGTTGCTGAGGTCCATGTTGGCCAGGCGGTTGATCCAGACCGCGAACGTGTACACGCCGGTGCCCGGCGCGAAATTCTGGAAGAACTCGATCCCGCCGTCGTCCTCATTCCACCCCTCGAGAACCGCGCCCAGACTGGG
>CALMZY010000360.1 GCA_937870865.1 uncultured Lentisphaerota bacterium
GATTACGATTACGAAGATGCCTGACCTACCGCATCGACAGGCTCATCGCGACTTCCGGACAGGTGAACGGCGAGTCGTACTTGGTGCAGTTGATGCAGCCGGAGTACAGCTTGTGCATGATGGTGACCTTGGAGATCTCCACGAAACCGAACTTGCGGAAAAAGTCCGGCGTGAACGTCAGCACGATGATCTGCTCCGGCTGAAGAACCTTCACGCGCTCGATTGCGGCCTCGACCAGCATCCGGCCCAGGCCTTTTTTCCGGAACGTCTTGTCCACCGCCAGCGACTTGATTTCAACCGTCGGGTGCGCCGCCCGTCCAATCTCGGGAAGGATCGCCCACGATACCGCCCCCGCGACCTTCCCCCGGTAATCGCAAACGAGAAACCGGTCAATGTTCTGGACAATGTCGCTCGGCGAGCGCGGCACGAGCTCCTTGGGATTCCTCTTGATCAGGGCGAAAATGGCCGCGGCATCCGTGAACCCCGCGTTTCTGACGATGAAACCCTTTTTCTTCATGCCTTGAACATACCGCCCCCGCGCGAATTTTCCAAGGCCTGGAATATCCCCGCTCGTTTTTCCTTCCGCGGGGAAACGCCCGACCCCGCCACCATCACCGCGGCAGTCTCTCGAACCGGACGCCCCGGAGAAATTCTTTGCCCAGGCTGGCGTATTCGGCGTGGCCAATCTCTTCCTTCCGGCCCCGCTCCGTGTACATCGCCTGTAAAATGACGTTGGGATTGTCGGGGTGAGGAGTCACGTAGCCGTGATGGACGAGAATCAGGGGCCCGGGGCCTTCCGCCGGACGCCGGTCCAGCAGTCGCTCCGTGTAGGTCGCGCCCACCAGCCCAAGGTTGGTCGTGATGCTGACCGCAAACGACAGACGTGCGAAACGATTCGTGTCGTCCACCTGGAACGATTTCCGGACGAGCGATTCCAGGTCTTCGGGAGTCTTCGGCGCCTGGGTCATCACGGACAGGGCGACATCGGCGGCAAGGCTGTGCGTGGAAGACGGCGACTCCAATTCGAATGCCGCCCGGTAGTTGCTCTGCCTGTCGGCGTTCTGGCTCCACGGCCGACTCTCCGGCTGCTCGATGGAAAATCCTGTGTAGACCAGTTTCTGCGCCGGGCGCCCGGATGACTCGGGCTTGGTGACACAGCCCGAGAGACCCACGATCAACAGGCAAAGCAGCACGTGAATTCTATTCATCCGTTTCCTCACCCCCCGCCGTTTCGCGGACATGAAACCTGCCAACGAGGATGCATTATAGCATGACCGTTCGCGAAGGAAACACCCGGGTTGCAGGATTCAGGATCACTCGCCCTGCAGGCGGTAAAGCACGCCGGTATAGACGGCCGGGACAATCGTGAAATTCTTGTCATTCACGACGGACACGCTGCACGGCGCATCAATCCAGGCGAGCGGAAGCACGTTGGACGCCGCCTGCACCTTGTAGGAGAGCGATGACCGGGGCCACGTCAGGGCGATTCCGCCGCCGCTTGTGTTGATTTCCATGTAGGTCGTGTCGGCCACGGCGGAAACGCGGTTTCCGAAGGAATCGCTGCCCGTCGATTCGTCCCGCAGATTCGCCACGAGGTTGTCGAGAAGCCAGTTGTCCCGCAGCATGGCGTTGCTGACGCCGGCGTGGAGCCAGATTCCGTAGTCCTGCTGCATCGCGGAGGCATTGTCCCAGCAACGGTTGCCCATGACCATGGCCCCCTCGGTTCCCGCGTTCAGTTCAATGCCGGCGCCGACATCTCCGCCGGCGCAGGAATTGTTCTGCAGAATGTTGTTCACGATGGTCAGGTTCCTGCCGCGCGCGAGAATCCCGCTGTGGTCGCAATGGGCCACGTAGTTGCCGTCAATCAGCACGTTTTCGCACGTGTACCCGTCCGCCCCGTACACCTGGATTCCCCTCCAGCCGCAGTTCTCCACCTGGTTATGCGCCACAATGCAGTTCCGGATGTCGCTGTGCGTCGTCATGAGGTAGATGCCGGCCGAGGTGGCCCCGTTGATCAGATTGCGGCTGATGGTGATGTTCTCGCCGCCGCCGATCTGCAGGGGAAGGGCGTTCACGGTGTTGGTCCCGCTGTAGGTATCGCGGATCTGGTTTCCCGATATCAGGATGTTGATGAACTTGGAGGCGTCATGACTCGTGGCAAAGACCATGACGCCGATGTTCCGGATATCCGAGAGGATGTTGCCCGTGATGCTGACGTTCTCCACCACCGATGTGCCGCTGTTCTCGATCTCAACTCCCCTCGCCCACGATTCGATCCGGTTGTTCACCACCAGCCAATCGCTGCCGATTCCACTGATGGCCGCGCCGTCGATATCCCCGCCGACATTGAGATCTCCGCCGACGACAAAACGGCACTCGGAAATGGTGACCCGTCGGGTGGTCTTGTCGCCCCACAAATGGGAGACGCCGTGGTTGCCCTGGTCGAGAAACGAGCACCCGCTGATGCGGATATTGCTGTTCGTCCCGCTGAAGTTCACGGCGGCAAAGAGCTGGGAGCCCGACACCTCCGGCTTGTTCCCGCGGAAAACCAGGTTTTCCAGCACAATATTCTTGCAGCTCCGCACCAGGAGAAAATCGCCGGGGCCATCCCCTCGTATCACCACGTCGCTGCCGACACCCACCACGGTGACGTTGGTCTTCTCCCACAACTTCAGAGGTGCGTCACCGATGCCGTGCGCCCCTTCCGTGTAGCCCGGGACCACCTGGTGAACGCCGGGATACAGCCGGATGGTATCGCCCGATTTAACGGCCGCGAACGCCTGGGTCAGACTGTTGTACGAAGTCTCAACGCCCAGCGCGCTGAGAATCACGGCGTACTTGTTGCTCTGCGCCCACGCCGCCGTCTGCAACAACAGCCACACGGCAAATCCCGACAAGAGGTTTTTCACATGCCTTCCCGCCGAAGATTGAACATAGGGGATTCCCCGCCCGCTTGTATATGCCACGCCCCTCATCCCGGCATGCCCTCCCCGTGAACACCACTACTCTCGCGTGATCCGCCACACCCCCGTGCCCACCGTCGACCCCGCGGCCGCACTGGAAAGCCGAGCGTCGCCGCCGCCGGATGCCGCCGTCAGCGCCTCGCCGGACAGCGTGCCGCGCACGGAAACCCGGCCCTGCTCGGATTGCTGGAACTGCAGATTGAAACGGCGCGTGGACGGGAGATAGGAACCTTCCAAATGGAGTTTGACGAGCTTCGAGGACGTGATGTCCTGGATCTCGTAGTCGGCATTGACGGTGTTGTCGCCTCTCACCTTGAAGCGGACGGGCCACTGCATCGTGCCGCTGCGGCCCCGGATCAGCATCACGCCGGTCCACGATGTTCCCGCCAGGGGAACGGCCGGGCCGGCAGGCGCGCCCACGCGGGGCGCCGCGGCCACCTGCTGGCTTTCGACCTGTTTGAGATAGCGGGCGCGGTCTTCCATGTAGAAGTACTGCAAGCTCATGCGCATCGAGATGGCCGCCTCGGCTGTCTTTCTTTCGGACAGGAGGGAGAGCCCCTCCTTCCAGAACTCATCGGCCCTGCCCCGGTTCTTCTCGCGCTGCTCCACCTGCTTCCGAAGGGTGGCCACGTGCTGCTCAACGGCCGGATCGCGGACCACCTTCAGACTTTCCTCGTATTTCCCAATGGCCCCCTGCAGATCGCCTTTCTGCTCCTGTGAACGCGCCTGCTCCCGGAGCCTGCCGGCATCGGCCGCCGACCGGACCTGAAGGCTCATGCTCTCCTGGAGCAGCGACAGGCGCACGGCCAGATCCTTGTCGGGCCACAGGTCAAGACTCTCGCGGTACTTCTGGATGGCCTGCTCCCGGGCGCCCCGTTCTTCGAACGCGTAGCCTTCTTCCTTCAGCCTTTGCGCCTGATCTTTCTTCGCCGTCTCCACCGCAAGGGCGGCCTCCAGGGTGGCCAGGTGCCGCTCAATGCTGTCATCTTCGACCAGGTCGAGGCCCTTGCGGAACAACACGATCGCGCCCTCGAAATCACCCGCTTTCTCCTTCTTGAAGGCCTCCGCGACAAAGGTCCGCGCTTGCTTGATCCTGGCCTGTTCGTCGGCCATGCGCTCTTCCAGCGAAGTGACCTTGGCCTGAATCTTCGAATCGGACTGGAGCTTGAGGCTCTCCTTGAGCGTCGCCACGGCTTCTGCCAACAGCCCGTGTTCCTCGAGCTTGGCGGCATCCTGCTGCAGTCTCCGGGCGGCAGCACGATTGGCGGTCTGCTGGGCAATGGCGCGATCGAGCGCGGCCACCTTCTTGTCCAGCTCGGCGTCGGGCACGTCTTCGAGGCTGGTTCGGTACTTGGCCACGGCAGCCTCGAGATTGCCCTGCTGTTCCAGCACCGCGCCCGCGCGTTTCAACTCCGCGGCCCGTGTCTTTCGCGCGGCATCCGCCGCAAGCATGCTCTCCAGCATCTGCACGCGCTTCTCAAGTTCCGCGTCCGGCCACTGCGCCAGGCTCTCCCGGTGCTTCGCGAGCGCCTGCACAACCTGGCCCTGCCGCTCGAGATCGTAAGCCTCCTTGGACAACTTCGCGGCCTGAGCCCTCCTGGCTTCCTGTTGGGCCAGCGATAACTCGAGCGCCTGAACCTGCTTCTCGGTGGCCGGATCGGGAACCAGTTCGAGACTCCGTTTGTAACCGCGAATCGCGTCCATCACCCGGCCGCCCATGGCCATTTCAGCGGCCTGCTGCTTGAGACGCTGGGCCTCCGCCACCGCCGCCTCGCGCTGGGCCGCTTCATTCTCGAGGGCGGTCAGCCGGCCCTGCAGTTCACTATCGGCCTGGATCGCCAGGCTCGCCCGGTATTTCTCCGTCGCGTCTTTCAGATTTCCTTCAAGCTCCAGCAGGCGCCCCTCTTCCATCAAACTCCTTGCCCGGGCCAGGCGTTCCTGTTCGGCGATGATTTTCGCGTCAATCTCCTGAACATGCTTGAGCAACTCCGCGTTCGCCACCAGGTCCAGGCTCATGCGGTACTTCGCCGAGGCCGCCTCGATGTGGCCGGCCTGTTCGAGATCCGCGCCGGCTTTCTGCAGCGCGGCGGCCTCCGCTTTCTTTGCCGCGTCAGCCGACAATATTTCTTCGAGGATCGCCGCGCGCTTCTCCAACTCGCCATCGGGCCACAGCGCGAGACTCTCCTTGTGCTTTGCGAGCGCCTCCTCCGTCCGGCCTTCGCGTTCCAGGTCGAACGCCTCCTTTGCCAGTTTCGCCGCCTGCATCTTCTTTGTTTCTTCCTCGGCAAGCCGCTTTTCAAGATCGTCGGCCCGTTTCACGAGGGCCTCATCCGCGACGAGTTCCTCGCTCTGCCGGAACAGAACGACGGCTTCCGCGATCTGGCCGTCCTGCTCCAGCAGTTCCGCCTGGGCCTTCAGCGCCGCCGCGCGCTCCTCGGACGCTTTGCGATCGACCATCTGCTTCTGCAGGACCTCGATGCGGTTCTGAATTTCGCCGTTCGCCTGCAGTTCCAGGCTCTCGCGATACGCTGCAATCGCCTCGTCCGCCTTGCCCTCCAACTCGAGCGCCTCGGCCTTCGCCACAAGTTCCTTCACCTTCGCCCGGAACGCATTCTCCGCCTGCAACTCCTCCTCGAGCTCACGCACGAGCTTTTCCAGTTCCTCGTTCGGCCATGCGGTCAGGCTTTCGCGATACTTGGCCACCGCCCCGGCCAGTTCGCCCTGTTCCTTCAGCGCCTGGGCGTTCAGAGCGAGTTCGGCGGCCCTCGCCTGCCGGGCTTCCTGCTCCGCCAGCTTCGTCTCAAGGGCCGCCATCCGGCTGCGCACCAGGGGATCGGACACGTAATCCAGGCTCTTCCGGCCCGCCTCGATGGCGTCCCTCAGGTTGCCCTCCTGCTCCAGCTTCGTGGCCTGGTCGACCAGCTCGCGCGCTTTCGTTTTGCGAACGTCACGCTCGGCGATCTTCGTCTCCAGATCGCGAACCCGCTGTTCGAGCGCGGCGTCGGGCGCCTTCTCCACGCTCTTCCGGTAACTGGCCAGGGCTTTGTCCAAATTGCCCTGGGTCTCGTGCGTCAACCCTTCGTCGCGATACGCGGCGGCTTCGGCGGAGAGTTTCTGATTCTGCTCGACGGTCTGGGCGAGCTGTTCGGCGTGGCCTTTCAGCGTTTCATCCGCGCGCAAGGCAAGGCTTTCGCGATACTTGGCCACCGCACCCTCCAGATCGCCGGCCTGCTCCAGCGCGGC
>CALMZY010000361.1 GCA_937870865.1 uncultured Lentisphaerota bacterium
AACCGCAGCCGCACCCAGAAATTCTGGAACGAGCCGCAGTCGTTCTGCATCAGCGAAACGGTCTGCGTGAAGTAGTCGTTCTCGAGCCCCGGCAGGAGCCCCAGTTTCACCATGATTTGGAACCCGTTGCAGACGCCGAGGATCAGCCCGCCGCGATCGATGAACTTCTGCAGGTCCTCGCGCATGCGGTGCTTCACGCGGAGCGCGAAGACGTGGCCCGAGCTCATGTGGTCGCCGTACGAGAACCCGCCGATGAACATCAGCGCCTGGAAATCCTGCAGGCGCGCGGGATTCTCGAGCAGATCGTTGAAATGGACCAGCTCCGCCGCCGCTCCGGCCCGCTCCCACGCGACCTTCGACTCGGCCTCGCAGTTGAGCCCGTAGCCGGTGATGATCAATACCTTTGCCGAGTTCATGTTCTGTTTAACTACGAAAGACGCGAATTACGCGAAATGAAGAGTGCTGTTTTCGTGTATTTCGCGTGTTTCGTAGTTCAAATTCCGTAAAGAGTTTTTCTAAACGCGTTTCGCAAATCCTCGATGTTCATCTCCACCGCTTCACCGATCTTCAGCGTCCGCGCTTCCGTCACCGTCCCCACCCGCGCGATCGGCAGTCCGTCGAAAAGCGATTCCAGCTCGCCGGCTTTCTCCGGCGCAACGGTGACCACGAAGCGGCTGTTCGATTCGGAGAACAGAAGCGTGTCGTCGATCTTCGCGTCGCTCGCCCAGATTTCCGCGCCGAGATCCCCGCCCGCCGCGGCGAGCGCGAACGCGACCGCCAGCCCGCCGAGCGTCGGCGTGTGGGAGGACCGCAGGAGGCCCTTCGCCGTCGCCTCACCCATCGCGCGGTAGATCGAGAGCGCGAGCGGCACATCCAGCTTTGGAACTTCGCCGCCGTAATTCGCGGGAGCGCCCTGCTCTTCGGCGAGCATCCGGAAATATTCCGACGCGCCGAGCTCGTTCTTCGTCGAACCGACGACGTAAATCAAATCGCCGGCCTTCTTGAAGTTCATCGTCACCGCGCGCCGCACATCGTCCATCTTCGCGATCGTGGAGAACAGGACCGTCGGCGGGATCGAAATTTTTCGGCCGCCGCGCACAGAGTCGTTCTTCATGCTGTCCTTGCCGGAGATCGGCGGGACCTTGAACGCGGTGCAGACGTCGTAGAGCGCCTTGTTCGCGCGGACGAGCTGGGCCATCTTGTACGGGCCGTCCGGAGTCTTCTCCGACAGCACCGGGTCCGGCCAGCAGAAATTATCGAGCCCCGCGATCTGCCCGAGCCGGCCGCCAACGCTGATCACGCGGCGCACGGCCTCGTCGATCACGCTGGCCATCATGTGGTACGTGTCGAGGTCTGAGAAGAACGGGTTGATGGCCTCGGCCAGGATGATTCCTTCGTTCGTGCCGTGCTCGACGCGCATCACGGACGCGTCGGTCGGCATGTCCGCGCGCACGCCGACGAACGGCTTGATGACGCTGAGGCCCTTGACCTCGCCGTCGTAAATCCGCGATTTGAATTCTTTCGAGCAGACGTTGAGCCGGCCAAGAATCTTCAACAGCGCGCGGTTGCGGTTTCCTTTTCGCGCCGGTTTCGGCGACGGGATCGCCGGCGGCGCCCACTTCGCCTCGATCGTCATCTCTGGACAGCCATCGTGCAGGAAGTCCATCTCGAGCCGGCCAACGACCTTGTCGCCGTGGCGCACGACGAACGCGCCGCTGTCGGTGAACGTGCCGAGGACCGTGGCTTCCACGTCGCGCCGCTTCGCCAGCGCGAGGAACTCGTCCACCTTCTCCGGCTGGACCGCGAGCGACATGCGCTCCTGCGCCTCGGAGAGCAGGACTTCCCACGGCTGGAGGCCTTCGTATTTCAGCGGCGCTTTCGACACATCGAGATCCGCGCCGCCGCTGAGCCGGCTCATTTCGCCGAGCGAGGAACTCAGACCGCCCGCGCCGTTGTCGGTCAGCGCGCGGAACAATCCGAGGTCGCGCGCCTCCATCAGGAATTCGTACATCTTGCGCTGGGTGATCGGGTCGCCGATCTGCACCGCCTGCGCGGGCGATTCGTGGCGAAGCTCTTCCGAGGAGAACGTCGCGCCGTGGATGCCGTCCTTGCCGATGCGGCCGCCGCACATGACGATCGCGTCGCCGGGCAGGATCTCCTTGCGCTCGGACGGGCGGCCGCCGACTTCGCGCGGAATGCGGCCGACGGTCCCGCAGTAGACCAGCGGCTTGCCGAGGTAGCGGTCGTCGAAGCGCTCGAAGCCGCGCGTCCACGGGATGCCGCTCTGGTTGCCGCCGTCGATGACGCCCTGGTGCACGCCGTCGCGGATGCGGCGCGGGTGCATGAGCCCTTCCGGCAGGTCGCCGTCGTAGAACGGCGAGCCGAAGCAGTAGCCCCACGTGTTGCACAGCAT
>CALMZY010000362.1 GCA_937870865.1 uncultured Lentisphaerota bacterium
GGGTCGATGGTCGGGCCCCAGGGTTTCTCCTGCACAACGCCTTTCCATCGCGTCTTGAGCGCGAAATCGGACGCCGTTTTCATGTCCTTGAGGATGGAAAAAGCGTACGAGGCGGACTTCGGCGAGGGGGTGAGGATCAGGGCTTCCCATTCGCCTTTGCGCTGGGCGAGATACCCCCTGAACACCACGGCCTGCACATGGTGGCGGAGCTGGGGCGGCACGACTTGCCGCGGGTCGGGGAACACGGCCGTGAAATACATGGGGCGCTTCAGCGTATCCACCAGCAGGGAAATGTCGCCGACAAAGAGGCTGTCCAACAATTCCTGGTGGGTCTTTGTGACCGCTTCGTCATTGGCGAAAAGGACGATGTCGCGGCCGAGGAACCCGACGAGGAGGTTGCCGTAGTTCCAGAGCTTGTTGTCGAGCTGCTGGAAGAAATACCCGTTGCGGTGAAAGCCGGGCTTTTCCCGGGCCAGCTCGAACCCGCCGACCGCATGCGCGACAAGGTCCTCGATCTTGCCGTCGTCGGCAACGTGGTAGGTGACGATCATGGCCGCCACTTCGCCGAGGTTCAGTTCCGGCTGTTCCGCAAGGCCTTGCTGGATGACCTGTTTGAGCTGTTCGAGCAGGTCGGGGTTTTCTCCGAAGATCGCCTGAAGATAGTTCATGGAGAACGTGTCGGCGGCCGGCGCCTCGCCGATCGTTCCCCCGTTTTCGATCAGGTAGCGGACCTGGGATTCGAAGTTCGTCGCCACGCGATAGACCCGGACGGCGCGGTAGGAATAATAGGCAAAGCCGAGGCCGGCGGCCGCCAGGACCACGGCGGCGATTTTCCACCACTTTCGAAAGTGCTTCACAAACGAATCCCCCGGGGTGCCGGCGGATTTGCGCCAGCGCCCATGGGTTCATATATACCCGGCGGGAGGGGTTTCAGCAAGAGCACGCGAAAGGTTGTTTTGCCGCAGGGAGCCCGGTTTAGAACAAGGTGTAGATGAACGGCGCCACCGTCTGCCCGCTCACGATCACCAGGGCCAGCAGAAGCAGGACGAGGACGACCGGAACGATCCACCAGGCTTTGTTGTGCCAGGCGAATTGCCCGAATTCCTTGAGCAACCTCAAAAGATGTTTCAAAAAGCGCATGGTATAACCTCTGCTCGATTCGTCCTCGTCCTCCTCCTCGTTCTCGTCCTCGAGTACGAGGACGACGACGAGAGCGAGGATGATTGAACGTGACAACTAATCCAACACGTATTCCCGGCGCCAGTCAACCTTGTCTTTCCACTCCGGCTGGTCCTTCTTGCTGAGGATGAACGAGCCCAGCACCAGGTAGTCCATCTCCGTCCGCATGAAACAGCGGTACGCGTCCTCGGGCGTGCAGACGATCGGTTCGCCGCGGACGTTGAACGACGTGTTGATGATCACGCCGCAGCCGGTCAGCTTGTCGAACTCCTTGATGATCGCGTGAAACTTCGGGCTGGAGTCCGCCGCGGCGGTCTGGACGCGGGCCGAGTAGTCCACGTGCGTGATCGCCGGGATGGTCGAGCGCACCTGGTTGATGCGCTCGCGGATCGGCGGCGGCTTGCCGTCCTGCAGTTCCTTCCAGAGATCCTTGCGCACGGACGCGACGAGCAGCATGTACGGCGACTCGCGGTCGAGCTCGAAATAGTCGCTGACGCGTTCCGCGAGAACCGCCGGCGCGAACGGCCGGAACGACTCACGGAACTTGATCTTCAGGTTCATGATTTGCTGCATCTTGGGCGAACGGGCGTCGCCGATGATGGAGCGTCCGCCGAGCGCGCGTGGCCCGAACTCCATCCGGCCCTGCAGGAGGCCGATGACGTTCTCCTCGGCGATCAGTTTCGCGATCGCCGCCGCCCACTCGTTGCCCGTGTATTTCTGCGCCGGATAGCCCTTGGCCTTGAGGAACTCCTCGATTTCGTCGTCATCGAACTCGGGGCCGAGCAGGGAGGCCTGCATGGAGTCGTGGACGTTGTCCGCGGTCCGCGGATTGCCCTGGACCTGGTGCCAGACCAGCAGCGCCGCGCCGAGCGCCCCGCCCGCATCGCCGGCGGCGGGCTGGATCCAGATGTCTTCGAACGGGCCTTCGCGGAGCAGCCGGCCGTTGGCCACGCAGTTGAGCGCCACGCCGCCGGCCATGCACAGGTATTTCTCGCCCGTGAGCTTGTGGGCGTGATGGGCCATCTTGAGAACGATTTCCTCGGTGACGACCTGGATCGAGCGGGCGATGTCCATTTCCCGCTGGGTGATTTCCGATTCCGCCTTGCGCGGCGGCCCGCCGAACAACTGGCTGAACGGGTCGTTCGTCATGGTCAGGCCGCTCAGGTACCCGAAGTACTTCTGGTTCAGCCGGAACGATCCGTCCTCGCGGAGGTCCAGGAGGTTCTCGAAAATCGCGTTGACGTAGCGCGGTTCGCCGTACGGCGCGAGCCCCATCAGCTTGTATTCCCCGGAGTTCACCCGGAAGCCGGTGAAGTAGGTGAAGGCGGAGTACAGCAGGCCGAGCGAGTGGGGGAAGCGCAGGTCCTTGAAGATTTCGATCTTGTGGCCGTCGCCGCGGCCGATCGCGCTCGTGGCCCATTCGCCCACGCCGTCCACCGTCAGGATGGCCGCGCGCTGGTACGGGGACGGGTAAAACGCGCTGGCCGCGTGCGACTCGTGGTGCTCGGGAAAATACAGCGGCGGCATCTTCGTCACGCCGCACCTCTCGAGCGATTCCTCGATCTCCATGGGAATCCACAGCTTCTCCTTGAGCCAGAGCGGCAGGGCCATCATGAACGACTTCAGCCCGAACGGCGCGACGGAGAAATACGTCTTCAGGATGCGCTCGAACTTGCGGATCG
>CALMZY010000363.1 GCA_937870865.1 uncultured Lentisphaerota bacterium
AACGGGCAAAGGCGGAGGCAACGCTCCCCTTCTCCGTCGAGACAAGCCGCACGCGCGCGTTCTCAAACCGGCCGCCGCTCTCGTTCCAGAGGCTGGCGCGCGCCGCGAAGAAGGCATCGCCCGCGCCTTCGGGCAGGATCGCATTGTAGGACCCTTCCCATCGCATCCCCTCGGCCACAAACGTCAGACGGAGGTTCTGCATGGAATCCTGCGATGCGCTCATCCTGCACGTCAAGGTCGGCTCCAGGTTCGCAATCTGGTCCGCAGCCGGAAACACGATGTCCGTGATCGATTGCGGGTTGGCAAAGAAATTCACGGCCCCGTCCTCGCCGCGGAGGGCCAGGGAGCCGTTCGCCGCGGCATGAAGCAGTATTCCCTTGCGCGAAACCGTGCCCGCCACCACTTCAACCGGCTTGCCCAGGAAGCGCTGGATCATTCGATCCACACCGGACAGATCGTGCTGGAACTGCTGATCGAGCACCTCCACGGAGGCGCCGCCGGCCACGAGCGAAAAAACGATCGTGGAGGAATCCATCCGCGCCGGAAATTGACGGAACCGGACCCGGTTCTCCCCCTTGTCGAGTTGCGCGGACCGCAATTCGTTGACGAGGGCAAAGCCCGTGTCGTGGATCGCCACCGTGACGTTCTTCGGCGGGGAGGCGTCGGTCTCCGCCGCCAGAGCGTATTGCCCGAGGGGACACGAAACAGCGCACGCGACCGCCGCGATCAGAAATTTGTTCATCGCCGCTCCCGTCTTCAGTAAAAGGCTCTGCGCGCCACTATATCAATCCGGGCGTGTTTCTGTCACGCGCCACGGCGCGCAATCGCACATCGTTCTGGACTATTTTTCCGCCGGCGGGCATCCTCTTTGTGTCACAGTCGCGCGACGGGAGGGTTCACCTAGATCATGACGCCTGGCGATGTCTTTTTCCTGGCCTTCACCATCCTCGGCGGTCTCGCGCTTTTCATCCTCGGCATGAACCTCATGACGGACGGATTGCGCCAGGCGGCCGGGAGCAGTCTCCGGACTATCCTCGGGCGCGCCACCAGGAACCGCGTCAGCGGCATCGCCATGGGGACGGTCCTCGGGACCCTCGTTCAGAGCAGCGCGACGACCGTCATGCTCGTCGGGTTCATCAACGCGGGCCTCATGACGCTGGCGGAGTCCGTGCCGCCGATGCTCGGCGCCAACATCGGCACCACGATCTCCATGCAGTTGATCTCCTTCAAGATCGGCGACTACTGTCTCGTGGCCGTCACGCTCGGGCTGATCCTGCAGCTCGCGGCGCCGCACCCGAAGTTGAGAGACCTGGGAACCGCGCTCGTGGGATTCGGGCTGATCTTCCTCGGCATGAACACCATGAGCGAAGGCATCACGCCGCACCGCGAGATGTTCGCATCGTTCTTGAAAGGCATCCACGGGGAGGACATGACAAGCCTGGTCCGGGGCGTGCTCATCGCCACCGCCATCACCGGGATCATCCAGAGCAGCGGCGCGGTCGTAGGCATGTGCTTTGCGCTGATCCATGCCGGCGTTTTCACCCGGATCGACCAGGTCTTTCCGATCCTCCTCGGCGCCCATATCGGAACGTGCGCCACGGCCCTGATGGGAAGCATCGGCACGAATATCGAGGCCCGGCGCTCGGCCTTCTCGCACCTCATTTTCAACATCATCACGTCGTGCCTCTCGGTGCTTCTTGCGCCGTTGTTTCTCAAGCTGATTCCGATGACCTCGGGCGATCTTCTCCGCCAGACGGCGAACGCGCACACCGCGGTCATGCTGTTCGGCTCGCTCCTGGTTCTTCCCATCAGTCCCCTGTTCGCCCGTTTCGTCGCGTGGGTCGTTCCCTCCAGGAAACCCCTCCCTCAACGCAGTTTCCTTGACGCCGGCCTCGTCGAATATCCGGAGAAAGCGATCTATGCCGCGATCGCCGAACTTCAGCGCGTCACCAAGATCTGCGCGCACAGTTTCCGGCTGACCATCGATATCCTGTTCCACGTCAAACGGCGGGAGGTCCAGGAGGTCAAGCTCAACGAGAACGTCGTGGACGAGATCAAGAAGGCGATGAAGGACTACCTGAACAAGCTGACGCGCCGGCACCTGTCGCGGCGGCAGGCCATCATGATCCAGCACCTCAACCGCTGCATGGCGGACATCGAGCGAATCGGCGACCACATTGACGAAGTCTGCGACATCTCCATCCGGCGAAGCCGGAGCCGGGAGGCCCGCTTCAACCGGGAAACGCTGGAGCTTCTGTTCTCTTTGTACGAGGCGGCCGACCGCATCCTGCATCTCGTGATTCAATCCCTGAACCCGGAGAACCAGGACTTCCAGGGCATGGCGCAGGCCATCCTCGCGGCGCGCGATGAGTACGTGGAAAAGAGCATCAACACCAAGGCGGCGTTCACCGAGCATATTGCCAATCACGACTTCCCGCCGATCGTCGGCATGTTCTTCAGCGAGTACACCGCCGCTTTCGACCGGATCGTGAAACACGCCAAGACCATCGCGCTCGCGGAGAAACAGCCGTACTTCTGGATCAAGCGCAAGAAGCTCGAACGGATGGCGGAGGAAGCGCCGGGCTACACGCCCCCGCCCCTGACGGACGCCCACGACTTCCTGGATCGCCTGCACGCGGACGAGTACCTCTAGAACAGAACGGAGCCTTCGTGAAACAACACATCCTGACCCTGCTGATAGCCGCCGGCTGCGCCTGCGCACACGCGGCGGAGAACATCACCATCAAGGCAACGCAGAAGAAGGTGGACCAGACCAAGGGGGCGGAACAGGATCTCCCGCGCGGCAAGAGCCGATCGGTTGAAAAGCGCGTGATGTACAAGTTCGAGTTCCAGCGTCTTTCCACCCAGGGACCCGGCGAATTCAGCGTGGAGTGGATGGTGCTGATCGAGAAGGCCGAGGGCCGGACGCAGCCGGCGACGATGGGACAGAAGGCGGTCGAGATTTCGTTCGGGCAAAGCGCCTCGATCGAGACGGAGCCGTTCCTCCTGCTGGGGCGCGAATGGCGCGGCGGCCCCAATCCCGGCACCGTCGAGGACACTATCGCGGGCTACGGCGTTCGCGTCCTCGCTCAGGACGGCGAGATCGTGGCGGAGAAATACGACCCTGCCTCCGCAAAAAGTCGGATCGACTGGAAGCTCCTGCAGGCGCCAGCCCCGCGGCCCGGGCAACTCATGCGGCAGAAGGATCGAATGCGGCCGATGGCTCCCGTCCAGTTGCCCGATTCGCCCGAACAGTAAACGCGATTGCCCTTCGGCCCGAGCCTCATAGCGAAGGCAAAATCGCGTCTACTCGCACCGAATCACGTAGTACCGGGCCCGGTTCGTCGCCGCACTCACGTTGTCCCAGATCGTCGTCGTGCTGCCGATCCCGCCGATTCCGGCAAAGACCGATGCCACGGGGTTCGTGATCGCGTGCGACCCGGTGTCGATCCCGCCCTGCTCTTCGGCGATGTATGAGACCCGGTAGCTGTTGCTCCACAGCACGTTGAACGTGATCCCCACCCCCGAGGCGCCGTTCGCCACGCCCGACAGGTACGGCGCGTAGAACACGCACGGCGTTTCGGCTTTCCAGAATCCGTTCTGGGCCTGCTGCGGAACCGCGTTCGTCGTGATTTCCATCAACCCGAACTGCCCGAACGATCCACCGAGCTTCACGTTCGCGTTCGTCGCGTAGCTGATTCCGCCGCTGTTGAGGCTGTCGGACTCGAAGTCCGAGTTTCCGCCGACCCGGCTGCCGGCACCGGCCGTCAGGGCCAGCGCCGCGCCAAGGACCAGCGTCAAACCGATTCCCGCGCAGGTTGTTCTTTTCATGACGGTTTCTCCATCACGGGGTTCCTGCGTCAGTCATTCCACGAATCCGGCAAGGCCTGCGGCGTTATGTTGTACTGCACGTTGCCGTAGATGTCCATGCCGGCGCCGGCACCGCCCTGCAGCCAGTTCATGAGACCGTAGATGGAGTTGTTCGCATGAACCTGCGTCGAGCCGAGGAGCCCGACGTGACCCCACACGGTGTTCTGATGGAAAGCCATCGCATTGGTCGCAGCGGGAGGGTTGACCACCGCGGGCATGCCCCCGGGCCCCCCCGCCGCGGCGGACGGCCCCTTGATGTAGTTGTGCGTGTAGAGATGGAGCGGATTGATGGGGCCCGGCTCCTGATCCCGGAGCGCCGGTCCGCCGCCGAGGTTCACGATCTGGCAGCCCTTCATCTCAAACGAAGAGACCGACGTCGCGACATCAACCGCCGGCAGGGTCGCGTGCGTGATTTCCGCCGCCGAGTTGTAGATCGCGATGTCCTGTGCCGCCGCGCCGCTGCCCACGATGATCGCGGAACCGTCTCCCGCCGTCGCGAAACAGTTCATCACCTCGGTCTTTCCGCCGTAGATGTTCAGCCCGCCTTGGAAACGGCAGTTGTTGAACTTGACGCCGCC
>CALMZY010000364.1 GCA_937870865.1 uncultured Lentisphaerota bacterium
TCGGCCTCTACCAGGCCATCTTCATGGCGAACGCCGGCGGCGCCTGGGACAACGCCAAGAAGATCGTGGAAGTGGATCTTCGCCAGAAGGGCACTGAGCTGCACGCGGCCAGCGTCGTCGGCGATACCGTGGGCGACCCGTTCAAGGACACTTCGTCTGTCGCGATGAATCCGGTCATCAAGTTCACCACCCTGTTCGGACTGCTGGCGGTGGAGATCGCCGTGGCCATGACAAATCGCGGCCTGAAGCTCGGCATCGCCGCGGTGCTGTTTGTAATCGCGCTGGTCTTCATCTACCGGTCGTTCTACGGGATGAGGATTCCCGCAGACAAGTAATTCGTCTGTTTGCGGAGGCGCTTGGTTCAAGCGCCTCCGCACCATCCGGTCGCATATGAGCGCCCTGCACAAAAAGGCCCGGAAGAACATGGCGGGACTCGGAGTGTTCTTCACCGCGCTCGTTCTGTTCGCGCTTGTCGGCTTGTTTTGGAGTTTCTTTGACCGGCACGGTTTCTTTATCCCGGCCATCCAGAAGAAGTACTGCCTGCACAACCTCGAAATCATCTCCACGGCCAAGGCCGAATTCGCGCGGGACCACAACCTGACCAACGGCGCCCCGGTCACGGCCGAACAGCTCGTGGACTACCTTGAAGAAGGCTGGCAGCGCCTGCGGTGCCCCGGCCGCGGAACCTACGCCGTCCACCCCGTCGGCGAGCCCCCGACCTGCTCCGAACCCAAACACCACTGAGCCGTCGCGATGATCGATCCGGTCGGAAGAGAGACCAGCAGCCACGGCAGGCAATGGGATTCGCTTCACGACGGCTACTTCTCCGATCCCTGCATCGCGGCGCCGCTGGTTGAGAAGATTCGGGACGGCATCGCATCTTCAGAACCGGACATCGTCGTCGATCTCGGCGGCGGCACGGGCTTCCTCCTGCAGCACCTGATCCGCCACAATCTTGCGTCCGGCATCCAGCTGCTCAACGTCGATGTCTCCCCGAAGCAATTGGAACAAGCCTCCGACAGGCATATCAGGACGATCCAGCGTTCGCTCACGAACTTCGTGCGGACGGACGCCGCCGGGCCGGGAAAGAGGATCCTGTTCATCATGCGCTCGGTCCTCCACTACTACGGCCGCGAGGGCTTGGAGCCGGTGCTCAAACACCTGCGGGCTCAGATGCAGACCGGCGAGCTTTTCGTACACCAGACCGCTTGCTCCGACGAACAAACGGACGCGGATTTCATCAACCTGCTGTACGGCCGGATGGACACCGGCAAGTGGTATCCAATGGCCGGAGAATTTGTCCAAACATTGGAAAACTGCGGCTGGGCCGTGGATTCCGTCGCCCCCGCCCCGGCTCTTCTCGTGACCTCCGGAGACCTCGGCACGCGGTACGGAATCAGCGCAGAGCGGATGAACGCGATCCGCTCCGAGTTGGCCCAGCGATTCGCGGAAAAACGCGGCGTGTTCGAGACGACGCCGGACGGGTTCCGCGCGTTCCTGCACTACAAGCTGTTCACGTGCGTTGCTGTGAACGTGTAGTCTCTGCTATTCTTCGGGAATGAAAGGAAGGGAATCTGCCATGACAGATGACACAAGGACAGCACCGGGTGCAATCTGGAGTCTCGTTCTCGGAATTCTCGGCCTCATGTGCATCGGTCCTTTTGGGGCCATCCCCGCCGTCATCTGCGGCCACATGAGCTTGTCCAAGATCAAGCGCTCCGCGGGAGCATTGACAGGCGACGGCATGGCGCTCGCCGGGTTGATCATCGGGTATATCAGCATCGGTCTGATGGTCGTTCTGCTTCCCCTCTACGCCGCCATCGCCATCCCGTCCTTTGTCAGGGCACGCGAGATGTCACGGCAAAACGCATGTATCAACCACCTGCGGATGAGCGATGGCGCAAAGGATCAATGGGCGAGCGAGAACGGAAAGACCGACAGCGACACCGTGACCTCTGAAAACTGTGCGCCCTACATGAAGAACGGATGGCCGATGTGCCCGGCGGGCGGACAGTACTCCGTGACGACCGTCGGCGAGGACCCGGCTTGCTCTGTCGGCGCCGGACACAGCCTGTAGGCAGACGCTCAACCGCCGGCCTGCGGCTACAGACCCTCGTCTCAACGCTTCTGTAGCCGTCGCCCTGCGGGCGACGCGTTTCGTAGCTACATCATCACTTCCATCAACCTTGCCTTCAGCTCCGCCGCGTCCTTCACCTGCTGAAGCGCGGCGAGCATCGGCCGCGCGACCGACCGCCCCTTGAGATACTGCGGGACCCATTTGCGGAAGTGGAGGACCGTCTGTTTCTCGCCGTACATGTCCGAGCACATCTGGAAATGCCTCATCATCAGCTCGAAACGCTGGCGCGCGTCCGGCGGCGGCAGCGGCGGCTCGCCGTTCAGGTCGCGCGCGATGTCGCGGATGATCCACGGTTCCTTGATCGGCTGGCGACCGAGCATGATCCCTGCACAGCCGGTAATTCTGAAAACGTCGCGCGCGGATTCGACCGACACGACATCGCCGTTCGCGATGACCGGCACCTTATCCACCGCCGCCCGCACGTTGCCGATGGCCTCCCAGTCGGATTTCCCCTCGAACTTCTGGACCCGCGTACGGCCGTGGACCGTGATCGCGGCCACACCCAGCTTCTCGAATTCCTTCGCGAGGTCCACCGCGGTCTGTGCGTTGTCCCAGCCGAGCCGGATCTTGACCGTCACCGGCACCTTGACCGCCTCGACGACGCGCCGGGCGATTTCCACGGCGAGATCGGGCTTGCGCAGGAGTCCCGCGCCGGCGCCCTTCCCGGAGATCTTCTTCTGGGGACAGCCCATGTTCACATCGATCAGCGGCGCGCCGCGGTCGGCCAGCCAGCGGGCGGCATCGGCCAACAGCGCGGGATCTTTGCCGTAGATTTGCCAGCCGAGCGGCTTGTCTTGCGGGCTGGTGGCGACCAGGAACTTCACACGCTTCTCCCGCCCTCGCATGACGCTCGGCGGGCTCAGCATCTCGGTGAACGCCAGCCCGAGGCCGCCGAACGACCGGACGATGAGCCGGAACGGCAGGTCCGTATAGCCCGCCATCGGGGCCAGCATGACCGGGCTTTCGAGCTCGAGGCCGCCGATGTGGAGTGTCCGCCGCATTTGCCGGGAGAGATTGCCGGATTTTTCCAAACCTTGGAACTTTTTTCCGAGGTTGGGAAAAAGGGCGGAATCGACGGGGCGCGGCAGACGCGGAACCTCCTGTCAAACAAGCACATACAGCAAATCGGGACCAGCGCAGGCAATCCAACTCTTGCGTTGCGTGTCGGGGTTGTGATAAGCAGACAGGGCTTTGTCCAAAGAGAACCCGAATCTTCGCGATTTTACCCCGAAGACAAGAGAAACGGAGAAGTCACTAAAATGAGTAAAGAGATCACCATCATTGATGGGAATGAAGCCGCCGCGTACGTGGCGCACAAGACCAACGAAGTCTGCGCGATTTACCCGATCACGCCGTCCTCGAACATGGGCGAATGGGCGGACGAATGGTCAGCCCAGGGCCGAAAGAACATCTGGGGCACCGTCCCCGCGGTCGTCGAACTCCAGAGCGAAGGCGGCGCGAGCGGCGCGGTGCACGGAGCCCTCCAGACCGGCGCGCTGACAACGACGTTCACGGCCTCCCAAGGCCTGCTCCTCATGATCCCGAACATGTACAAGATCGCGGGCGAACTGACCTCGACGGTCTTCCACGTATCCGCCCGTTCCCTCGCCTGCCAGGCGCTGTCGATCTTCGGCGACCATTCCGATATCATGGCCACCCGTCAGACCGGCTTCGCGATGCTCGCGGCCAACTCGGTCCAGGAAACCATGGACATGGCGCTGATCGCGCAGGCTTCAACCCTTGAATCCCGCATCCCGTTCGTCCACTTCTTCGACGGCTTCCGCACCTCGCACGAGGTCGCCAAGGTCAATACGCTGAGCGACGACCAGATTCGCGCGATGATCGACGAGAAATTCGTGATCGCCCACCGCGAGCGCGGGCTGAACCCCGATCACCCGGTCATGCGCGGAACGGCCCAGAATCCGGACGTCTACTTCCAGGGCCGCGAGACGGTCAACCCGTTCTACGCCGCGACGCCGGACATCGTCCAGAAGGCCATGGACAAGTTCGCGAAGGTCGCCGGCCGGCAGTACAAGCTGTTCGACTACTTCGGCGCCGCGGACGCCGAGCGCGTGATCGTGCTGATGGGCTCCGGCGCGGAGACCGCGCTCGAAACCGTCATGTACCTTCAGAAGCACGGCGGCGAGAAGATCGGCATCCTGCGCGTTCACCTGTACCGCCCGTTTTCGGCAAAGCACTTCCTCGCGTCCCTGCCGAAGTCCGTCCAATCCATCGCGGTCCTCGACCGCACGAAGGAACCGGGCGGCGCCGGCGAGCCGCTGTATCAGGATGTCGTGACGGTGCTGACCGAGGCGTTCACCGCGGGCGCGCTGAAGAAGCTGCCGCGGGTCATTGGCGGCCGCTACGGCCTATCCTCCAAGGAGTTCACGCCGACCATGGTCAAGGCGGTCTTCGACGAGCTGAAGAAGGACCCGCCGAAAAACCACTTCACGGTCGGCATCAACGACGACGTCTCGCACACGAGCCTGCCCTATGACCCGAACTTCATCACGGAAGGCGACAACGTTGTCCGCGCGATGTTCTTCGGCCTCGGCGCCGACGGCACGGTTGGCGCGAACAAGAACTCGATCAAGATCATCGGCGAAGAGACCGACATGCAGGCACAGGGCTACTTCGTGTACGACTCGAAGAAGGCCGGTTCGCGCACGGTCTCGCACCTGCGGTTCGGGCCCGACCCGATTCACTCGCCGTACCTCATCCAGGCCGCGAACTTCATCGGTTGCCACCAGTTCGTGTTCCTCGAGCAGGTGGACGTGCTGAAGTACGCGGTCAAGGGCGGCACGTTCCTGCTGAACAGCCAGTACGAGACGAACGAAGTCTGGGACAAACTCCCCCGCCCGGTCCAGCAGGCGATTATTGACAAGCAGCTCAAGTTCTACGTGATCGACGGCTACAAGGTCGCGAAGGCGACAGGCATGGGCAGCCGCGTGAACACGATCATGCAGACCTGCTTCTTCGCCATCTCCGGCGTCCTTCCGAAGGACGAGGCGATCGCGCAGATCAAGAAGGCGATCAAGAAGACCTACGGCA
>CALMZY010000365.1 GCA_937870865.1 uncultured Lentisphaerota bacterium
ACTTTGTTTCGCCCCCGGCCTTGTTGATTGCGGTGACGGCGAAGTAGTTGGTAACGCCGTTGACGAGTCCGGCGACCGCGGCATTGGTTGCGGTCGTCGTCAACTTCCGGGTCATGCCCTCGACCGTCGTGAAGTCGTTGGGGCTCACGTAGACCGCGTAGCTGCTCACATTCGCGACCGGATCGACCTTGCGCCACGTCAGCTTCACGTACCCGTCGTACGGCGTGACCACGAGGCCGGTCGGATTCGGGAGCAGCGTGTAGCCCACGCCGGCCAAGCCGGCGCTGACGTTGTCGTAGCTGTCCGTGGAGCGGATCGTGAAGACATAGTTGGAAGACGGCGCCAGACCCGTCTTCGTGAAGGACAGTTCGCTCGCCGCGACATACGCCTCGGGGACTCCGCCAACATCCACACGATACCCGGAACGATCGCCGTACGGATCGGCCGATGGCGACCAGTGAACGGTCAGCTCCGTCGAGGAGCAATCGAACCATGCGCCGGTCGGGTTCGGCGGTGCCACGGTGTCCCTGGGCGCGGCCGAGACGGATCCCGAGATTGTGCCGGTCCAGGACGTCACGTCCACAGCGACGACGGCGTAGTAGTTCGTAACGTTGCGGACGAGGCCGGTGACCAGGAGCGTCTGGTTATGCGAGAGGTTCGTGCGGATAGGCATGGCATCGCCGACGTCCGTGAACGGCGCACTGTGCCGGTAGACGATGTAACGCACGATGTCGCCGCCGTTCGCAATTTCGTCGTAGCCGGTCCAGTCCAAAGTGATCTGCGTGCCAATCCCCTCGACGTGGGCCGAGAGCGAAACCTGACCGGGTTGGCTGTTGTCATACCAGATGGAAACGTTCGTGGATCCGCTCTCGTTGCCGGCCGCATCGCGGGCCGTGAAGCTGAACGTGTTGTTGCCCTCGGCCAATCCCACGCCGCAGGACCAATTGGTGGACGCGGACGAAGCCACGGCGAGCACACCACCTCTGTAGATGGCCGAGTTTGCCTCCCTGATCCCGGTGATCGTCTGCGTACTGGTGGCTGTTGGCGTCGTTACGGAATTGAGCCGCGGTGTCGCCGGCGGCAACCGGTCGACTGTGAAAGACCAGTTGTACACGCTGCTCGTGTTCCCGATGGCGTCCTTCAGCGTCACGGAACAGGAATAGGATCCATCCATTAGAGCATCCGATGGGGTGAACCTAAGCAGATTGCTGACGGCCCATGACCAATTGCCGGGGATCGATATGCTGCTCTTCTTCACCGAGTACATAGAGGAGTCGAATACCAAGCCGCTGCCGGCTTCGTTGAACGTCAGTGTGATGTTCGTCGGGGCCACGTTCACGTTCGCCCCATTCCCCGGGGTCGCTCCCACCACCGATGGCGCCACGCTATCCACGTAAAACCGGTACTCGTTGGTCGTCGAAACGTTCCCCGCTTGGTCCACCGCGTCAACCCACAACGTGCTTAGCCCCTGCCCGAAAGTCCATGCCTTCGACCACACCCCCGTGCCCCGCGATACTTGTTGGGTCCCATTGACCCATACGGCCGAGTCCGCCTCCCGCGTCCCCGACAGCGTCACCGACGTCGTCCGAAGCTGATTCGTCGCCGGAGCGCCCGGCCAGTTCGTCACCACTGGCGCCGCCGGCACCGTATCGTCCACGATAAACGTATTGGTATAGCCGCCTTCCGGGGGCTGGCCTGCATACGTCAGAATATTGGTGCCCATGACAAACGTGTAGAGCC
>CALMZY010000366.1 GCA_937870865.1 uncultured Lentisphaerota bacterium
CCGCCGAGTCCGACGACGGCGGCGGGATGGTGTTGCTCCGATCCGAAGCGGCGGAAAGTAACATCGTGGTGGAGTCGTTTGCGCTTGTCAGCAACAGCATGAAAATGGTCATCGGCTACCCGAACGATTTCACCAACCAACTTGAGATCTACACCTGTGACAACCTGCTCGCTTTCAAGTGGGTGATGATTGCAACGAATCTTTCAACCACCGGGACGAACGAAATCACATGGCTGGATATTGTGGTCTACCCTGAAAGTGATGTGGGCAAGCCGTACTCGTTTGCCGTGGGGAACGCGGGCCTTGATAGCGACGCGGACGGCCTGCCCGACGCGCGGGAGTTCTTCGTTTATGGCACCAACCCGAACAACCCCGATACCGACGGCGACGGGATGAACGACGGCGACGAAGCCGCGCAGGGCTTCGATCCGGCCGTCTTCAATGCCTCCGCCACGGTCTGGATACGGTTTCCCGAGAACGGGCGGAGGATGCCATGACAAACCACTTTCAAGGAATCACGAACATGAAAAGAGCTTTTGCGTTGTTGATGATCTTCGCCGGGTTCGCCCAGGCGGACACCGTGACCGTGGCGGTCACACGATCTTTGCCGTCCTATCAGCAGGTTGTTGAGGGCAACGATACTTGCGATCCGCGCGAAGGCCCGTTCTGGACCAAGAACTTCAACCCGCTCCTGCCGTCGGGGGCGTCGGTCATCAGCAGTTATATCAGCGGCTATGTGGATGACGAGGCCGACATCACCGGCGCGGGTTCGATCACTATCGGGCATTGTGAAGCCGGCGACTACACCGCCAACATCACCGCCGCCGTCCGCACGAATGACGGCTCGTTTACGATCACGCTGTATGATCGCACGGCCACCGCGACACAGGAAAACCAGGTCGCGTTTTCCGGCGTTAACACGATCACCTATCGGGTGGTTGATCCGCCCGGCCCGGAGACCACGGAAACCAATGTCGAGGAAGAAGTTTGCGCGACGTACTTCAAGTTGGGCGACTGCGGGGAAGTCACGGAAGAGAAGGTTTGTTGGTACGAGTCGGCGGGGTGCTCCAGTTGCAGCACGAAGGGAAGCCCGCAAGCGTCGTTCGGCGTCGCCAACTTCAACGTGCGCGTGGACGATACGCCGATCTGGCATGAAACGGCGGTCGGGTTCCCGCTGCAATTGCAGATGCGGTTCAGCAACTTCGGCGAGCCGGTCACGAACAAGACCTTTGGGCCGAAATGGTCCTGCAACTGGAACAGCAGCGTAACGGTCCTCGACCCCGGCACCAACCGGCTTGTTTTCCCGTCCGGGAGCGTTGGCCTTTTCACGCTGTCTTCCAACAATGTCTATCTGCCGCCCGACGCATTGGACGGCGTTCTTGTGCTCACCAACGGCGTTTACGAGTACCGCAAGCCGGACGGCTGGACGTGGGCTTACGCCCCGTCAGCAGGCAACACCAATGTTTACTTGCTCTCCGCCGTGCGCGATGCGTGGTCGAACACGGTCAGCGTGACGTACACGAGCGACCGGATTCATCGCGTGACGCAGACTGTCCCGAACACGGGCCGGTATCTTGAGTTTGCGTACGACGGCGCGAGCACCCGCGCGGTTTCCGTTTCGACGGAACCGGCGGCTTCGCGTTCGGCAACGTTCAACTACTCCGCCGCCGGAGTGTTGACCAACGTCGTGGACATGGGCGGGTTCGTCTACAGCTACCAGTACACCAACGGCTATCTGGCCCGCGTGCTCAAAGGAGCAACGGAGAGGCTTGCCGTGTCATACAGCGCGACCCCCGAGAAATGGACCGCGACGAACAGCTATTGGGTACAACTGAACGACGCAGGCGGGTTCTCGCGGAAGTACACCTGGGAATTCGGCGCGGTGAAGAAAGAAACCACGCGCGGTGGGGCGGACGCCATCGAGCATTACTATGCGGTTTCCACGGCGGGCAGTCGGGGCCGGGTGCTGACCGGCATCGTGTCGGCGGGCATTCAGCAACAGTATCAATACACGGCGCAGGGGCGGGTTTCCAACCGCACCGACCGGTCCGGCGGAACGTGGGTTCAAGGCTACAACTCTCAGCTTCGGCTCACCACGCTCACCGATCCGGCGGGCAACACGACGGCGTACGTTTACGATTCCAACGGCGTGGATCTGCTCTACGAAATCCCGCCGGTCGGGCCGGTTCAGAGAACGTTCTCCTACGTACCCGCCAAGCACGCCGTTGCGACGGAATCGAACGCCTTGGGCAAGGTTGTCACGTACTCGTACAACGCGCTCGGCCTCGTGACGAACGTCAACGACGGGCGGACCGTCGAGACGTTTTCCTACAGCGCCGAAGGCCGGTTGACCGCGCGTTATCGCAACGGCGTGTTGATCGAGACCAATCAGTATGATGCTTTCGGGCGGCTGGCATGGTCGCGCGATGCGGCCGGGCTGGAAATCACGCGGACTTACGACGCGTTGAACCGCCCGACCTCGCAGACGTTCGACAACAACGGGCAAATCTCCGTCATCTCCAATCACTACGATTGCTGCGCCATTGACCAGGTGACGGACCGGCGCGGGTTTTCGTGGAACTACCAATTCAACGACATCGGGGAAAAGGAATGGGAAAGCAACCCGAACGGGTTGAGCACGTATTACACCTACGGGCTGGAAGGCCAGCCGGTCAGCATCAGCAACGCGCTGGAATGGACCAAGCGAACCTATACGCCGCAGGGCTGGCTCAAGACGGTTGAATACCCCGCCCGCTCGTTCGACGGTGCGCACTGGGAAAACTACTGGTATGACAACGAAGGTCGTCTCTTGAAGAAGGGCACGATCTCGGGCGCGCTCTACAAGAACGAGTACGATTCGCTCGGGCGGCGCGTGGCGGCCTACGTGCCGGACGGCGGCACGTTTGCCTGGCACACGGAGCAGTATGTGCTCGGAGAGACCAACCGCTACGATTCGCTTGGGCGGTTGGTCTGGACGCGGGACATTCGCGGGCTGGCGGTGAGCAACGAGTTCAACGCCCTCGGGCAGATCACGAAGAAGACGTATCCCGACGGCTCAACGGAGCAATGGACCTACAACGCTTGGGGCGATTCCACGAGCTTCAAGGATCGGGCCGGAAACACCGCGAGCAACGTCTTTGACAACCTTGGAAGAGTCACAGGACAAGTTGACGCGCGAGGGTTCAGCACGTTCTACGGCTACAACGACGCCGACCAGGTAACGGCGATCACGAACGCGCTGAATCAGGTCTGGACGTTCGATTACGACGCGGAAGGCCGGGTAACGCAGGTCACGTATCCCGACGCCACGACTGAAACGCGGGACTACGACGCGGCGGGCAATGTGACGCAGATTGTCCGGGGCGCGGTGACGGTGGCCTTCACGTACGACGCGCTGGACAACCGGACCGCCGTACGGGTGGACGGCGAGGCGGTCGAGACCGCCGCTTACGATTCGCTGGGCCGGTTGCTTTCGTCCGTGAACGCGGACGGGCTTTCGGTCACGAACGCATGGGACTCGTGGGGCGAACTCAATACGCGCAACTGGCCCGGCGGGTTGCAGGAGAGCTTCCAGTACGGCGACCGCGGCCTAACGAACGCGCTGGACCGGCTGAACATCGCCACGCGCTATGTGCGCGACAGTCTGGGCCGGGTGCTGACGGCAATTGACGGCGCGACCAACGCGGTAAGTTACACTTACCTGTCTAACGGCGTGGATCAGGTCGTTTCCCTGTGGGACGGCAACAGCAACAAGACGGCTTGGGCTTACGACATCTCTGGCAACCCGACCAACAAGGTCTATGCGGACGGCAGTCAGGAGCGTTACCAGTACGACCGGCTGAACCGTCTCACGAACAAAGTGGATACGGCGGGCATTTCGACCGGCTACGGGTACGACCCGAACGGCAACCTTGTCTCGATCAAGTACGCCTCGCTCTCGCCGGTGACGTTCGGTTACGACGCCTTGAACCGCCGCACGAACATGGTGGATGCGGTCGGCACAACCGCTTGGACGTATGACGCGCTCGGGCGGCTGGCCAGCGAACGCGGACCGTTCGGCACGAACGTTGTCAGCGTGGGCCATGACGAGCAAGGCCGCATGACGAGCGTTTCGTACGGCTCGTATTCCGCCAGCTACACCATTGACGGCAAGGGCCGGATCACGGGCATCTCCGCGCCGGAAGGCGGTTACTCGTTCTCGTATCTCGAAGACGGGTTCAAGCGAACTCTGGTCACGTACCCCAACGGCGCGAAGGAAACGCGCGGATATGACGCCCTCACGCGCATGACGAACCTCGTATTCAAGAAGTGGCTGACCACCCTTCTTTCCATCAACTATCGCCACGACAACGGCGACCGGCGCACCAACGAAGTGTGGAGCACTGGGCGAAATCTCTCCTACGGGTATGACCGGGCGCACCAGCTTTTGAGCGCCGTCAGCACGGGCCGGGCGAGCGATTCGGTCAACTACGTGTACGACAAGGCCGGGAACCCGACCAGCCGGAAGGAACTCGGCCTGACGACGGCCTACACCTTCAACAACCTGAATCAGTTTTCCTTCGGCTCATGGACCGGAAAGCTGACCGTGATCGGCGAAGTGAACTACGCGGCGGGCACGGTCACGGTGAACGGGGTCACCGGGAAGATATTCCCGGACCGGGTTTTCGAGGCGACCAACATCACCGTCAGCGCGGGGACCAACGTCCTGACGGCGGTCTATCACGGCCCGGCGTTCACCAACACGCAGATGGTGGCTACGAACACGTCCAGCGTGGTGGTCGTCAATCCGACGTTCGGTTACGACGCCAAGGGCAATCTGACCAACGACGCGGAGTTTGTTTACCAGTACGACATTGCCAACCGGCTGACCAATGTTATCAGCAAGGCAAGCGGTTCAAGCGTGTTGGCCGCTCGGTATGATGGTCTCGGGCGGCGTGTCGAAGTCACGCGCAACGGCACCACCGTTGAGCGATATGTGTACTTCCCCGGCTCGTTCCTCGTGTTGGCCGTGCTGAACGGGTCCAACCAGATCAAGGAAGTCTACACGCATGGCCCGGACCTCTCCGGCGTGGTCGGCGGCGCGGGCGGGATCGGGGGGATTCTGTCGGTCTCGACCAACATCGGCGCGTCTTCCGCGTCGAAGTACTTCCACGCCGATGCAATGGGGAACGTGATTCTGGTTTCCGACTCCGAAGGGAAGCAGGTTGCGTCCTACGGGTTCACGCCGTTCGGAAAACTGGTCAACCAGGTCGGGAACTATCAAGCCCGGTTCCTGTTCAGTTCCAAGGAGCTTGATCCCGAAACGGGACTGATTCTGTACGGCGTGCGTTACTTGAACCCGGACGCCGGGACGTGGTTCACGCGCGACCCTGCAGGGGAAGTTGATGACGCAAATCTATACGGATTTGTGGGGCGCAATCCCGGTAACAGCGTTGACCCCTGGGGGTTGCAGGCCGCACCCGCCAATACGCGATTCCGCGGATCGGCTGAGACGCAGATTCAGCGTGATATGAGCCTCTACCGCAACAGCCAAACCTACTTGCGCGTGGCGGATACACGCTTCCGCGACATGGTCGCAAAGACTCCCAACATGCCCCCGGTCATGCGGCAACAGGTCAAGCAGGCGTCGCGCGATCTTCAAACCCCCGTGCTCCGGCCAGGCGGTTCTCGGTTCGCGTTGTGGGGTCAAATGGCCCGCGACAACATCGAAATGGCTCGGAGGCTGGACGAGTTGTCCAACATGTTGAAGCTCTATCAAACGCCATCCATGGCAGGAATCCGGTGTCCTTCCCGGTCTGAGCTAGAGCAGAGAATCGCCCGCATAGAAGACCCCGGCCTTCGTCGTGCTCTTAGAGATTCACTCTTGGAATCCGGCAGACAGACAACCGTTCTCGGCGAAGGTATGGAGACTCGCGTGATCCCATATGCTCACAGGACTGGCGGTCGGACAATCGATATGCTGCCGCGTTCTGTGTGGGAACGTCTTTCCCCACAGCAGAGATATCGTGCAAATGACGGAGCGATACGCACGCGCATCAACGAGGGAGATCGATTCGAGTTTATCGGACGCGACAGTCGCCCGGAAGCCCTTCGACGCCAATTCGACCTGACGGGTTCGGAACTTCTCCGGCTGAGCGACAGAGGTATTGGATACAACATAGTGCCACCAGAAGTCGTTTCTGGAGTGCTAGGAGGTGCACAATGAAAGACGGGCACTACTCCCCCGTTCTCGAATACTTCAACAGAGTCTGCAGAAGCGTCTTTGACGCTTACATGACCGCCGAAGGGTTCACGAGCTGCATAGACGTAGATCCTGGGACTGTTCTCTTCATGCGTCCAGCAATCGCGGTTTCGTTCAGATACTATGACGAGACCGCTCCCCTCTACTGGTTACAGGTGACCATTGCCCCAACTACGCCTGACCCCGAAGACCAGCGGAACGAGACGAACAGCTTGGCCCTGTGGCAGTTGTTACCGACCGACGAACAGGAGGGCGTGTCTCGGTCGCTCACATTTCATAGCGAGGAGGAGTTGAGGGGCGTTCTACAGCAAACAGTCTTTCCCCTTGCCAAACGCTACCTAGCACCGCTTTGGACTGACCCAAATCCATTGAAGCGCCTC
>CALMZY010000367.1 GCA_937870865.1 uncultured Lentisphaerota bacterium
GGAGTTCCGTTTCACCACGCCCTTGCGGGCGCGGCTACACAGGAGATCCGAGAAAACCCTGTTGCGTAGCCGCCGGCGCAAGCCGGTGGAGTTCCGTTCCACGACGCCCTTGCGGGCGCGGCTACCCTTGGCAGAAGGGGCAGCTCTTCGTATAGTGTCCGCCCATGACGAACGATCTTCAGGAAGCGTTGCCCGATTTTTCGCATCTCACGCCGGACACGGTGCTGGGGCTTGTCGAGCACGCGCTTGGCCGCCGCTGCGCGAACCTCTGCCGTCCGCTCACGAGCTACATCAACCGCGTGTACGATGTGCAGATGGACGACGGCAGCTGGGTTGTCGTGAAGTTCTACCGGCCCGGCCGGTGGAGCCGGGATGCCCTGCAGGATGAGCAGGATTTCCTGTTCGAGCTCAGCCAGCAGGAGATTCCTGTCATCGCGCCGATGAAATGCGCGGACGGGCAGTTCCTCCAGGAACACTGCGGAATGTACTATGCCGTGTTCCCGAAAAAAGGCGGGCGCGCCTGCGACGAACCGACCGACCGGCAGTGGCTTGAGCTTGGGCGTTTGCTTGCGCGGGTTCATGGCGTCGGCGCGCTTCATCCGCCGCGCGACCGGATCGAGATCGGACCGCGGCAGTCCACGGCCGCGCACGTGCGGTTCATTCTCGAATCGGATTTTGTCCGGCCCAGCCTTCGCTCGCAGTACGAAGACGCGGTAAACGCCGTGCTGGAACTCATCACGCCGATGTTTGAGGGCGTCGAGAAAATCAGGATTCACGGCGACTGTCATCGCAACAACATCATCAGCCGGCCCGGCGAGCCGTTCACGCTGATCGACTTCGACGATATGGCCCTCGGCCCGCCGGTCCAGGATCTCTGGATGCTCCTGCCGGGCCATCTCAAGGAATCGCGGGTCGAAATCGAGCTGCTTCTCGAGGGCTACGAGACATTTCGCGATCTCGACCATCGGACGCTGCGGCTCATCGAGCCGTTGCGGGCGATGCGGTTCATCCATTTCACCGCGTGGTGCGCGCGGCAGAAGGCCGACGGCGGCTTTGCGCGCATCGCGCCGGACTGGGGCTCCGAGTCGTTCTGGAAACAGGAGATCCACGACCTGAACCAGCAGCGGCAGGAAATCGTGGATGCGCTGGAGGCGGACTAGGCGCTAGTGTTCCCGTGCCGCTGGCGTGCCATGGCTTCGTGCAAGACGATCATCACGGTCGCCAGGATCGCGAGGATCACACAGATCATCTCCAGGCCCGCGTGCCGTGCAATCACGCCCGCAATCGTCGGCAACGCGGCGATGCCGACCGTCGCCGCCCCCACCTGGTAACCGATGATGCGCGGAACGTGCCGCGCATCGAACCGGCGAGGCGTGAGCGACATCAGCGACGGGAAGATCGGCGCCAGCGAGAAACCGGTCAGTGCGAGTCCGGCCAGGGTGAGGGACGGGATCCTCGTGAGCAGAAGGACGGCGCCGCAAAGGGCGGCGCCCATGGACCAGCGCACAAGCCGCACGGTCTCGACATGGTTGGCGATAGCTCCGATCAGGAAGCGGCCTGCCGTCAGCGAACCCCAGTAGAGGCTGGTCCAGATGCCGGCGCGGACGGGGTCAACGCCGCGCGATTCCACCATGACGCTATACATCCACTGGCCCGTGATGGTTTCGATGCCGCAGTAGATGAAGAAGAGGGCGATGCTCAGCCAGGCTTCAGGGAGCCGCAGCAGTTCGCTTCGCGGCGGAAGCTTCTCGTGTGCTGCTTCAGCCCCGGGCACGACCCACTGCTTCAACGTAAGGAAGAACCCGGCCACGAGCACCAGCTGCAGCGAGGCGACCACCCCGTATCCCCAGCGCCAGCCCGCGCCTGATCCGAGAATCGCCGTCATGACGATCGGGCCGGTCGAGGCGCCGACGCCCCAGAACGCGTGCAGCCAGTTCATGTGGCGGTTGCTGAGGTTTGTCGCGGCGAATGTGTTGAGCCCGGCGTCCACGGCGCCGCCGGCAAGCCCGGAGACGAAGCTGAATGCCACGAAGAACGCCCAGCGGGGCGAGAGGGCGTAGCCCAGCATCGCAAACACCGTGAGGAGGCTGCTTCCCGCAAGCAGGATCCCGACACCGGTGCGCCGAAGAATCCGGCCGCAGTTCACGCTTGAAAGCAGGTAGCCCAGCGTGCCGACGAGGAAAACCGCGCCCAGTGCGTCGAGCGGAAGTTCGAACGTGCGCCGCATGGATGGCCAGGCGACGCCCAGCAGACTGTCCGGCAGGCCCAGGCTGACGAACCCGATGTAGGCAATCAAGACCAGCAGGGGGCGGACATGTTGCACGGTGACTATCCTTTCTGGACGACCGCTTCGGGGATCTGAATCGCCGACGTTGATTTCAGGAGCTTGAGCAACGAGCCGCTCCGTTCAAAGACGGAAATGACGCGAGCTGCGAATCCCGCGAGTTGCTTTGCCTGCGAACTGCACAGGACCAGTCCGGGCGCCGAATCGCGCTCGCACAAAGCCCAGAGGCCGCATTTGTTCCTGTACCCTTTCTTGATCACGGACCAGCGATCGTTTTCGTGGCGTTCTGTCTGGAACGGGATTCTTCCCGATCTCAGTTCGTCCAGAATCTTGCGCACGCCCGGCGTATCACATTCCGCAAGGAAGACAAGTTCGTCGACAACGGGCGGGTCCTGGAGGGCGGTCGGAAGATCCTCCGCTCCGCGGAAGAAGGCCGTCAGCAGGGCGAGTCCCGAGGCTCCCGGCGGGTGGTGAAGCTGGGGAGTGCCGCTGTAGGCTATCGCCGCGGCGGGATCCGCAGCCAGCAATCCGCGCAGGATCCCTCGCGCCAATGTCGCAGAGGGATGATGCGAGCTCGAATCCGGAATCTCGACCCAGAAGGATTGTGAAACGGTTTGTGAGGCGGGACTGTGCCCCGGGGATTTCAGCCTCGTGGTTGTCTCGCCGCCGTGCAGGGCCGGCAAGCCAACATCGCTCTTCGATTTGCGAAAAGCCTTCCACAGGGCGGAGCGGCTCGCGCCCGCCTCGAGATCATCCCACGGAAGCACGTCCGACTCGCGGCGCGCCTTGGCGAGGTTGGGATTCAGCACGCGCTCGGCTTCCCGCAGCGCCGATGAAGGCAGGCCGTCGTAGTAGCGAACGCCATCTTCCAGCGAGAGCTTCGCCACGATCGACGACGCCGTTCGCCCGGCGCGGCAGAGCAGGCTCATCAGGCGGACTTCGTCGGGCGACGCGCTCCAGCGGAACTCCGCACCGGCGCCCCGCGCCACATTCTCAAGCCATCGGCAGAGATCCTGCGAAAGCGTCCGCACTTCGTCGAATTGAAGCGGCGTGAACGGGGCGTTGAACAGAGGCATAAAACTCGTGACCAGGCGGCAGCCGGGCGCGGTCGCGCGTAGTTTCCGCAGGAGGTCGCCGAATTCGCGGATGTCTTCGTCCGTTTCAAGACCGGTGGCGATGAAGAAGAGCTTCACCTGCCTTAGCCGGGCCGGCCCGAGCTTGTGCATGATGCGAAGCAATGTCTCTTCTTCGATCGGCTTCCCGAGATAGTTCCGCAGGCGCTCGCTGATGCCTTCGACGCCGAATGTGAATTCGCGCTTCTCGATCAGGTCCAGCGCGCTGGTGTCGCGAGCCAGGCTGGAGACGGAGAGGCTTTTCACGGAGACGCGCGGAAAAACCTTGCGCAGGTCGCCGACGATGTCCGCCAGTGCCGGCACGCTGCACGCGTCCGACGCCAGCAGATTCAGATCGCAGGCGGCCATGGCCGACTTCAGCCGAAGCGCGGCGGCGGCAAGCTTGTCACGGTCGGAAGCGCCAAGTCCTTTCCTCAGCCAGCCGGTCTGGCAGAACCGGCAGCGGTAGACGCATCCGAACGCCAGAGGCAAAGTCTCCTCCGTGTCCTCGGCGGCAAAAGGAATGTACGCGCCGTCGTAGCCGTTGATCCACGCATCCTGGTCGTCGACGAGGTGTCTGACGGGGAAGGGGAGCGAATCGTCGGCTGGTTTGATCTCGGCGAGACGGCCGTCGCGGTACTCGTGGTGGTACAGCGACGGAACGTATGTGCCGCCGACCTCTGCCGCAATCGTGCGCAGGGAATCCCGCTTCGGCCGTCTCAGAATTTCCTGGAGCCACGACACGCCGTCGCCGAGACAGACGGCGTCAACCATGTCATGCACGAACGGCACGGAGCCTGCGGCGTGGCCGCCCAGAAGGACGAGTGGATGCGACGGGTCGGCCGCGCGCTCCGCGCGGCTCAACTTCAGGCCGGAATCCCGGAGGGCCGCCGGGAGGTTGAACGCCTCCTGCGGGACCGAGATGCTGACGGCGACAACATCAAACGCGGTCGGCGGCATTTTGCTGCCTGACGCCAGCCACAGCGGCACGCCGCTGTTCTTCAGGAATGCCGCATCGCGCGCCGGCGGAAAGAACGCGAGGTCCACGTAGACGTTCGGCACCTGCCGCGCGGCCCAGTAGAGCATGCGGTGGGAGATCGAGGGGAGCACATCGTCGTAGGTGGACAGCCGGCAGATCAGGATCTTCGTCGCGGCGCGCTGGAATTCCGCCGGGTCCTGCCGGCCGGGTTCGCGGCCGTCGAGGTACAGGCCGGCATTCGAGAGACGGCGCCGGTTCTCGGCGAACCAGTTCTGCCAGGATTGAAGACGATCGGTCATCGGCCGGATTTTTCCAATCCTTGGAAAAAATAGCGACGAAATTTCCAGACGTTGGAAGATCTTCGTCCCTGCAGTGTCGCCATCGCTTGGACTCGTCGCGTAGACCCGTCGCGTGGACCGCCGTGTGCCGCGCACAGGCCTGCGCACACGACTCAGGCCATCCCACACTTTATAAAGTGTGGGATGGCTGCCGGGAATCGATTTGTCCGGAACTGGGAAATCTTCTGTTCTGGAAACGGCCAAACGCTATGATTCCGGCATGCAGGTAATGGTTGATTCGGCAGATATTCTTCTGAGGACGCTGGCCGCCGGGTTCCTGCTCGCTGCGTTCTTGTACGTCGGCGAAGCTCTGTCCCGCCGCTTTCTCGCTCCCTCTGCGACCAGCATCCGATGGGCGATCGCAATCCTGATCGCGCTGTTTGCGGCTACGATCTGCTTTCATCTGCTGGCGGCGATTGAACAGTTCCGCTTGCTTCCCGCGCTTCTGGTGCTTGGGGTGGCCGGTCTTCTGGTTCACTGGTTCGTGCGGCCGTTCGCCGATTTTCTTCAGGATCTTTCGAACGACATGATCCATCTTGCCGGGCTCTTCCGCGCGCGTCGCTCGGATTGGCGGATGATCCCCGTGGTGGTCTTGTCGTGCCTGGTCTTTGTCCCCGTGGCCAAGACGCTGCTCATCCCTCCCCTGGGATGGGACGCGCTGACGTATCACTGCGTCAAGCCGGCGATGTGGGTCCAAACGGGAGGCGCGCTGACGATGCAGGCTCCCGGCGGATGGAGCTACTTTTCGCTCTTCGTCGGTGGGGGCGAGGTCCTCACGGCGTGGGTCATGCTCCCGTTTCGTTCGGACCTCCTGGTGCCGTTCCTTGGCGCGCTGATCTGGCTCGCGACGGGCTTCCTGATGTTCGCAACGGGGCGCCGCCTCGGGTTGTCCCGTTGGCTGTGTTTGATGGCGATGTTCTTTGCGTTGTTCGTCCCTGCCGTGTTCCGCATCGCCGGCGCCGGCTACACGGAGCCATCGCTGGTGCTGTTCTCGCTGGGCGCCGTGCTGGCGGGCCTCTGCTATTTTGCGGAACGCAATCCCGCGTTTCTCGTGCTGGGTCTTGCGATGACGGGGTTGATGGCCGGTACGGAAAGCGAGGGCCTGCCGGTGACCGGTCTGGTGATGCTCGTCCTCGCCGCCGGCACGGTGTTCGACGCCCGCTATCGCGCCGTTCACCTGAAGTGGTTTCTCCTCGGATGCCTGTCAGCCTTCCTTGTCGTGGCGCCGTGGTGGGTCCGTTCCTACCTTCAGACCGGGTATCCGCTGACGCCTGTTCCCGTGAAAGTGTTCGGGGTCACACTGGGAGTCATCGTCCCCGAACTGGCCTGGGTGCAGAAGTGGCCGAACTCGGTCTCCTCGATCGGGAGGGAACTCGCCGTGCTGCGGGATCTTTTCTCGTTCAGCGCCAAGAGCCCGTATCTCGGCTTGTTCATGCTCTTGCCGATGTTTCTCTTCCCTGCCGGGATCGTGGCTCTCTGGAGACGGAACCGGTGGATGTCAGTCCTTGCGGCAGCCGCGGTCGCCGGCGTGCTCGTCGCATTCTACTTCCCGGGGATGGAAGTGATCCGGCTGAACTGGGCTCCGAGCAACGCGCGGCTGCTGCTCCTGCTCGTCCCGTTGGCCACCCTGGGCGCTGCCGTCGCGCTCGGCGATACGCCGGGGCGTTCGACTTTGTTCGCCACGGTCCTCTCGCTTCTTGCCGCCTTTCAGGCGTTCGACGGACTGTTCTGGGGGGTCGACGGCGTTGTGATGTCGACACTCCCGTTCGTATCGATTGCCCTGCTGCTCCTTGCTTTTCTCGTCATGCGACTGGCTGTCAGGGGGAGAACGGCGGCCGTTGGCGTCGTGCTGTTCCTCGTCCCTCTTCTGGCCCTCCCGTGCCTTGCCCGGTTCCGGGACCGGACCAGGGCGGACGTCTTTGCGGACGAGGGGACGATGATGTGGCACTACACGCTTCGTTACTGGAGCGACGCGGCTCGCGTTGCGGACCATCCCGCGCGCCCGGCTGTCATTGCGGTGACGTCGGCGCCTTGGCAGGGACACGACAGCTGGCTGGGTTACGCATTTCTCGGAAGCCGTTTTCAGAACACGCTCGTGTATGTTCCCATATCCGCAGTCGGCCAATTCCGCAGTTTCGATGGAACGGAGGCCTACCGGCAGGATGCCAGTTACGAGGCGTGGTCATACCGGTTGGGGGAGATGAATGTCGACTACGTGATGAGTTTCTGGCCGACCTCACTCGAGTTGCTGTGGATGCGCGAGCATCCGGAGCGATTCCGCGAGTTGTCTTCCGGCGAGAAGTGGGGATTCTTCGCCGTGAAGGGAGGCCCTGGTCAGGTGCCGGCGAAGGGGGAACGGGGAAAAGAGGACTTGATCGAAGCGGGGGTGCGGCGGTAGGGGTTGATTGACGGGCTGGGGAGAAAGGGGGGGTATGCATCCGCGAAACAACAGAGTGTGGGGCTTGTCCTTGGTGCTGTTCCTGGCCGCCGATGTCGTTTCCTGGGGGCAAATGGGCGAGATCATCGGGTTCCCGGGCGGAGCTTCCGTGGTGTGGACGAACCACGACTTGACCAGCACGTGTTTCCTTCAGAGGACCTTTTCCGTGCAGGAAGGTTGGTCTTTCATGGGGCAGGAGCATCTACCGGTTACCGGGAGCGTGATGTCGCTGGTTGTGCCTCTTTCCTCTGTTCCGACGACAATGACCTATCGCGTAGGCTGGCACACGAACCCGACAAACCTTCAGAGGGACCTTGTGCTGTACTACCCCATGCATGGAACGATTTTCGACGCGAGCACCAACACGATCGATCCGCAACTCCCCGTGTCGGTCCTCGCTGCGACGGACCACCTGGGAACCGCGTTCTTTGCATACGGGTTTGGCGGCCATTCCGTGTTGCGTTTGACGAACGATGCCCCTCTTACGCTTACAAGCAACCTCTCCTGGAGCGCGTGGATCAGGCCGGACAACAGCCTGACGGGCTACGTGATGAGCAAGCTCAGCTCCGACAGTGGATACGAGATGTATCTTGATGGCCAGAATGTCTGTATTGCGCTGGATGACCAGTCGAAGGTTCTTTCGTACGATGTTTCTGCGCTCGCAGGACAGTGGTTTCTTGTGACGTTTACGTGGACCGGGAACCTGTTGCGATTGTACATCAATGAAGCGGAAATGGCCTCGACCACGCGCAATGACCCAATCGATGCGTCGACCCACTTGTTTTGCATCGGACGTGCCGCGGCGGAAACGAATTTCTTCCGCGGTGACATCGACGAGTTGAGAGTCTACAGCCGGAGCCTGTCATCCAACGAAGTCCGGCAGCTGCTCGAGTTCAGCTATCCGTGAACCCCGCGCGTATCCCGGGAAGCCCAGAAATATCTGCCTGGTCGCGGCGTCAATCCGGTTTGTGAGCATCGGATCATGCCCTGGGCAGATCCGCGTTGCCCTTCGTAGGCAGTTCGGAATAGCCCATCAGATGCTGATCAACGCTCCGCGCCGCTTCGCGGCCTTCGGAAATCGCCCAGACGACGAGCGACTGGCCGCGGCGCATGTCGCCGGCGGCGAACACGCCCGGCACGCTGGTCATGTAGTTCTTGTCCGACTTCACGTTGCCGAACTTGTCGAGTTCCACGCCAAACTGTGCGATCACGCCGTCCGGCTCCGGCCCAACGAAACCCAGCGCCAGCAGGACAAGCTCGGTCGGCCATTCGTGTTCGGTGCCCGGCACTTCCTGGAACTGCATGCGGCCGTTCACGACGACGGCTTCGACGTTCACGGTGATCAGGCTGCGGATGCGGTTGCCGGCGCCGACGAATTTCTTCGTCAGGATGCTCCAGTAGCGCCGGCCGCCTTCCTTGTGCGACGAGCTTGTGCGCAGGCGCATCGGCCAGTACGGCCACGGCTGGCCCGTCGGCCGGCTCTCGGCCGGCATGGGCATGATCTCGAAGCTCGTGACCGACTTGGCGCCCTGGCGGAGCGACGTGCCGATGCAGTCGCTGCCGGTGTCGCCGCCGCCGATGACGATGACGCGCTTTCCGTTCGCGGTGATTTCCTTCGCGGAAGGCTTCACGCCGGCAACCCGGTCGTTCTGCTGCGACAGGAAATCCATGGCGAAATGAATGCCGTCCAACTCCCGGCCCGGGATCGGCAGGTCGCGCGGCTTCGTCGAGCCGCCGCACAGCACGACGGCGTCGAACTTCTTCAGTTCGGCGGCGGGCAGATCCTTGCCGACGTTCACACCGGTCCTGAACGAGACGCCTTCTTTCTCCATGATCTGGATCCGGCGGTCGATGACCCATTTCTCGAGCTTGAAGTCCGGGATGCCGTAGCGCAGGAGGCCGCCGATGCGGGCCGCGCGTTCGAACACGGTGACCGTGTGGCCGGCGCGGTTCAACTGCTGGGCGCAGGCCAGGCCGGCGGGGCCGGAGCCGACGACCGCGACGGTCTTGCCGGTCCGCCGCTCGGGCGGCTGGGGCACAACCCAACCTTCTTCGAAGGCGTGCTCGATGATGGACTTCTCGATCTGCTCGATCGTCACCGCGGGCTCGTTGATGCTGAGCACGCACGCCTCTTCGCACGGGGCAGGGCAGAGGCGGCCGGTGAACTCCGGGAAGTTGTTCGTCGCGTGCAGGAGCTGGATCGCGTCGCGCCACCGGTTGCGGTACACGAGGTCGTTCCAGTCTGGAATGATGTTCCCGAGCGGGCAGCCGGTATGGCAGAACGGCACGCCGCAGTTCATGCAGCGCGCGGCCTGGTTGCGCAGCTTCTCGTCCGGGAACGCCTCGTAGTGTTCCTTGTAGTCGCGGACGCGTTCTTCGGCCGGCCGAAGTTTCGCCGTTTCCCGCGCGTATTCCTTGAATCCTGTCGGCTTGCCCATATTACAGCCTCTCCAAGATGTCGTTGTTGCTCACAAAAACCGTTTCCTGCCTGGCGGCGCTCGCCTGCGGTTTCCCGACGATGGCCAGAGCGCGCTTGTAGTCCACAGGCATGACCTTCACGAA
>CALMZY010000368.1 GCA_937870865.1 uncultured Lentisphaerota bacterium
CGGCCGGAAAATCTGGACTGCCGGCCTTGTTTTTCCGGCCGTTGCGCGCGCAAGGACCTTGCGTGCCTGGGCCGTCGGTCCGCCGAGAGGGTGGTCGCGCAGGCGATGGAGATGCTGAGCACGGTTCGCTGAGAATCGTCGAAGGTGCCCGATGGAAGTCCTTCGGATCCTTCTTCCGGGCGTCTTTCTTGCAGGGTTGCCGGCGTTCGGCGGGTTTTCGTAGGAATGGGGAATCATGACCTGTGCTGTTCACAGAAGCAGATGTATCTCACGAATCCGGACCGTTGCGGGCATCGCTCTGCTCGCGTCGGCCTGTTTCGCCGACGAACCGGACCTGCGCTCGAAATTCGCGTGGCGGCAGGAGATTTCGGGCGGTGGGGAGACCGGCGTGCTGTACCGCATTCGGGTCCCGCGCGACGTGTTTGACGGCTGCCGCATTTTTCCCTCGGACCTGCGGATTCTGGACGACGCCGGCCGGCAGTGGCCGTTCTTTGTATTCCTTCCCGAAGGAAGAACGATCACTGAAACCGTTCCGGCGAAGACGGTCAACACGTCGCTGGTCGAGAAAAAGGACCGGTATCTCCGCCAGGATTTTGTGATTCCCGTGGACGCGGAAACCGGGAAACGGCGAGAGCACAACCAGATGATCGTGCGGACGTCCGGCAGCGACTTCATCCGGCGGGTGGAGGTGTACGGGAGCGAGAACCAGTCCGACTGGGGCCTGCTCGGCGCGGGCTACCTGGTGGATCATTCGCGCGTCCGTGTCTGCAACAAGACCCTCCAGTATCCGGTTTCAACATTCCCGTTTCTCCAGGTCCGCGTTTACCCGAACGCCCGGAATGCCTCGGAGCCGTTGAGCGTGTCGGGCCTGGCCATCGCGAACACCGTCGAGAAGCCCGGTGAGTACGAGGATGTGCCGCTGACAGAGTCGTACGTGGAGCAGAAGGAGTTGAAGGAGGGGTGCCAGGTGGTTGTGTACGACACGGGTGCGGAGCATCGGCCCGTCGAGCGGGTGATCCTGCGGGCGGGCGATCGCGAGTACGTGCGGTCCCTGCGGGTATTCGGCCGAAACGAGGAGACCAACACGTGGCGCTGGGTGGCGGACGGGGAGATCCACAAGCTCGGCGCCAGCGTGCAGGACACGGTGAATCTCAACGGCTTCGGATTCCGGTTCCTGAAGGTGGAGCTGTTCAATTACGACGACGCCCCGTTCAGGCGCCTCGACGTGAAAGCGCAGGCCGTGGCGCGGTATCTCGTGGTTGAATCGCTGGGCGGGCCGGCGGCCCTGTACTACGGCGCACCGGATGTGGACCTGCCGCGGTACGACCTGAACCGCCGGCGCGGGGACGAAGCCGCCGCCGCGCCGCTGCTTGGGCTGAAGGACCGCGCCGACAATCAGCTCCGGAAGAAGTCGGGTTTCGGCAGGTACGGACCGTGGCTTGCGGGCGCCGCCGTCGGACTGGTCAGCCTGCTGGTCCTCTGGATCATCGTCAGCATGATGAAGAGGCGGGGAGAGAAGACGTAAGTGGCCGCGCCCGCAAGGGCGTGGGTTGAAGGGATTGCGGCCACTGGCTTGCGCCAGCGGCTACATGTCCGGTCCGAGTTCCACCGGCGTGCGCCAGATGCCGCCCCGGCCCTGCGTGTCCAGGACTTGAATGGCGATCACGTTGCGGCCGGGCCTGAGGAAGGTCCCGGCGACGGGATACCGGCGCATTTTCTTCTCCACGTCCGGTGCCTTGGGCGTTGAGCCGACCTTGAAGCCGTTTACGTAAGCCGTATCGAGCTCGTCCACGCCGCCGATCTTCAGCGTCACCGGCCGGCCCGTCCGCGTCCAATGCGCAAGCCGCTCCGGGGTGAGATTAAACTCGACCCGGTACCATCCCATGCCGTTGTAGGTACGGAAAACGGCGCTCGAGTTCTCCCAGAAATCGGGCACAACCACCTTCGTCCACTTGCTGTCGTCGAGGGCGGGGGACGACAGGATGCCGCCGCCGCTGGACAGTTTCCACGTGCAGTCGCGCGCGAGGTCGATCGGGCCGTTCGGATCGGTTGACCGCGGCCGCGTTTTCCACTCGATCTTCTCCGTGGTCTTCCGGATCCATTCATTCTTCATGAACAGGTTCCAGACGAATTGGGAACGGTAGTTCTCGATGCCCAGCAGAATCGCGCCGGCGTCGAGACCCAGCGCGTCGCGCGCGACAAAGCTCTGGTTCGGGTTGATGGAGTCCGCGAAGCCGTACTTGCCCCACACCTCGTGGTGCTCGTCGTACAGCTTGCGCAGGGCCCGGATGCAATGCCGGGGCAGGAACGGAGTCGAGCCGGCGATGGCGTAGGGCACCACGGTGCCGTCGATCGGCGAATAGGGTTCGCCCGGCGGGAATCCGTAGATCATGTAGCGGTTGCCGGGGCCGTCCGCCGCGCCCTGGCCCCAGAGGTCGGGCCCATAGGAGCCCATGAAATTCTCCGCGTTCAAAATGCAGAACTGGCGCATGGCCAGGACCGCGAGCGTTGCGTGTTCGAAGAAGTCGATGCCGGCCTTGTCGGTGCGCCCGCGGAAGTCGTACCACAGCGCCGGGTACTGGTAACGGAACATCGATTGGAACCCGTACTCGCAGATGAACCGGTAGCCTTCGAATTCCTCGGTGTGGCGGTCGAACGCGTTCCAGGACTTCGCGGGCAGGGGATGGGTCGGGCTTCCGAGCGCGATCAGGTAAATCAGGATGCCCTCGGTCGAGGAGCCCCAGTGCGCGCCGAGGAAATTGCCGCGCGGGTCGACTCCGTGCGATACGAAATCGGGGTTCCCGTTCCGCGCCCAGTCCCAATCCACACGTTCGAAGATCATCCGGGAGAGTTCGCTGACTTCCGAGTCCTGGAAATATTCCATGGCCGTGATCATCCCGGCGAGGAACAATGCCGTGTCGATCGTGGAGATCTCCGTGCCGGTCGCATCCTTGCACGAGAAGATGTCCACGAAGTGGGGGAAGAAGCCTTTGACGTTTCGGATGGGCCCGTTGGCGAACGTGCGCAGCGTGACGCGCGTGCGCTCCAGGGCCTCGTCCCTCGCAACCCATCCGCGCTCGGCCCCGATGGTGTACGCCGTGAGCGCGAATCCAACGGCTGCCACGGAGGCAAGGCGTGCGGTCTCGCTGGATATGAAGTTCCGGCCGCGATCCTTGGTCATGCCGTTGGTCGGGTTGCTCTCGTACCAGAAGTAGTAGAACGAACGCCGGGCCACGAGGTCAAGGAACTGGTCGTCCGTCATGCCCTCGGAAGTGGCCGGGTCGGCGTTGGCCTCGGCCATGAGTTTTTCCGCGTTCGCGCGCTCGTAGGCCTGCCAGGCGGACGGCTCGAACTTGTACTTGGTCAGATTTTGCATGGGGGGAGTGCCCTCCGTGATGCCCGTCATGGAGATTTCGTAAATGGAGTTACCCCATTCCGTGGCTCGTCGATGGCATTGAACGCGCAGGCCGAGCGCGGTGATCGGTTTCGGAAAGGAAACGGTGTCTGAAAGGCTGGCCGAAGAGCTTTGCCGGCTGACCTCGACCCAGTTGGTCTGCCGGGTGAGCAGTTGAATGGAGAAGTCCGCCGCCCGCGCTTTCTCCCAGTCGATCCTGATGGTCCTGATCCCGACGGGCCTGTCGAAGTAGCCTTCGAGCCATTGCCGGTCGCTGAAGACGCTCGACCAGCGGCTCGACGGGTTGTTGTCGAACGCCAGCTCGGGTGCGGCCTCGGGGGCTTCGTAGGTGGATGCCGCGGCCCGGACGACAAACGGCTTGAGATCTCCGTCGTACGCGGGCAGCACCTCGATCCGTTCCTCCCTGGGCATGGACTGGGTGGAGATGAAGACTTCCTGAGTCGAGACCTGGGCAGTTGTCGGCTTGTCGATCTTCACGGCGCAGCCGGAGAGGAAAACGGCGGATAGAAGGAAAAGAATCTGTTTCACGGGCGAATCATAGACGGATAACTGGAAACTGGAAACTCGAAACTGGGAACCTGAAACCTGAAACCAGCCTCCTCCTCCCTGTACTTTTCCCGATCGTCCGCATATCTTACGAAATCATGTCCGATATCCGCCTGGTCTGCCTCGATTTTGACGGGACTGTCCTGGTCTATGACGAGAAGCCGGGTCTCTTTCATCCGGCCGCGATCGATATGCTCAACCGACTGGAAGAGCGCGGCGTCGCGTGGTGCACAAACAGCGGGCGCGATGCCGATGGACAATTGAAAATCCTGGAACTGTCGCGGGTGCGCGGGCTCCGTCACATGCCCGCCGTCCTGCTATGCAGCGAGAGTTTCATTTATGAGCGGCGCGACGGAACGTACGCGCCTTCCGAGCCTTGGAATACGACGGCCAGAGAAACGCTGAGGAGTCTGCATCGGAAGGTTCAGGAAGCCGTCAGACCGGAATTGGACGACTGGATTTCGTGCTTCAAGCCCGAAGTGTACATCGCGGAGGAATACACGACATTCAATGTTTCGGACTCCGATGATCAGCCCGCGCGATTTCACGCGGAGATTGGGGCCGCGATCCGCGGAATTCCGGGAGCTCTCGTGTCGCGGAACGGCGGATGGATATCGGTTCTTCCCGCCGAACTGGGGAAGGGAAACACGCTGCTCGGATACCTGAAGTTGGCGGGGCTGAAAGAGGACCACGCCCTTGCAATCGGCGACCACCTGAACGATATTAACATGTTGAACGGAGCCGCTGCGCGGCATGTCGCGTGTCCGGCGAACGCGGTGCCGGAAGTGGTTGAATCCGTGAAGGCTGCCGGCGGGTACGTCGCGAAAGCGGACGGTCCGGAAGGCACGGTGGAAGCGGTGAGGTATTTCCTGGGGATGTAGTAAACGAAGTGTTCTGGTGCGTAGTGCTTGGTGCTTTGTTGTCTACAGCTGAAAAACCACGCACCACGCACCACGCACTAAGCACCAAGCACCAGGCACTAAGCACCAAGCACAAAAGACACCCCGAGACCGTTCCCGCGCGTTAAACGCTAAACCTGCGTGTTCGGGCAAAAAAAAGTCCTTGATAAACACAGATTAGTTCTTGCCCAAGTGTTCTGCATGCTTATATTTTGGAAGTGTCCATGTTACCGATTTCAAAAAGGAAAACAGGTCAAACCACGAAGTAGCCGACGGGAGATCATCACCATGAAGAAGAGTTGTGTGATCATTGCTCTGTTGTTCGTTGTCACGGCTTCCGGCTGGGCCAACATGCTGACCAATGGCGGATACGAAAGCCTTGGTTGGACTTTCTACAACAACAGCGGTCGCACGGATTGGTCCGTGCGCAGTGGTTTCTGGGGCGGCGCGATGTGGGGCTGGGATGCGTCGGCCGTCGGCGGGTGCTGGCAGGACGTGGCCTGTCCGGGTCCGGGCGTGTATACCTTTTCGGTTTTCATCCTCGTCGAGCGGAACTTCAATCCGTCAGTCTTGGAACTGAAACTGGAAGGCTTCGACGGCGGAGTGCCGTCTGAGACAACCACGGTCGCCAACCATATCGGCTTCCCGAAGGACGGGTTCTGGCACGAGGTGTTTGTCACGGCGACTGTTACCAATCCGGCGACGGACACCATCAGGCCCGTGATCTCCATGGCGTGGAACGGATCCAGCATCGGCAAGGAAGGCGTGCTGTTCGATGACGCTTCTCTGTATGCGGGTACGCATACGGGAAGCGTAGTGGACATCAGCAATCCAAGCTTCGAATTGGGCTTCTGGGAGACGGGGCCCGGCTACACCAATGCGTCGTGGCACGGTTCGCAATGGGCGGAAGTGGAAGACAACTATGAGAGTCAGCGGTCGTGGGGCAACCGTTCGGGAACCAACGGCGTAGCCTTGTTCGGCTGGGGTGCTCTGACCAGCGCAACCGTACAGATCAGCCAGCCGATCTACTCCGGAACAGGGACGTACAGCTTCTCGGTGTGGATGTCCCGCGAGGGCGCGTTCAACATGAGCAATATGCAGCTCCGGATCGAATGGTATGACGTGACCTGCAGCAACAAGGTCCAGGCGGATTCGGTGACCAATTTCCTGGTGAAGGACGATAACTTCTGGCGCCAGTACTTCGTCAGCGGGACCTGCACCAGCAACAACCTGTATGAAATCCGGCCGGTGATCCAACCCCTGTGGAACGGCCCCTTGAGCACCCCTGACAATGCGATGCGCATCGATGACGCGCGGTGGATGCGCGGCCCGTTCGATGGGTACAGCATACAGACCAACTGGGCATATCATTGCGCTGTGGGCGGCCAGGCGGAAGCGGAAGCCGTCCCCGGAACCAACGTGGGGACCTTCCTCCAGGTCAACTACAACACGCATACGAACACGTTCTACGTGTTGGCGGCAACAAACCTGGCCAAATACACGGCCGCAGGCGACGGTCCGACCGTCCTGCTCCGCACGGCGTACATGAAGCCGGAAGACAACAACTGGGTTGATAAAGTCGTCACCATGACCCGGATTGGCAACGTGACCCTGTCGTCGGCTTCGCCCTTCCACGGAATGCCTGCCGCGGGGACGCAGGTGGTTGACCTGTACGCGGCCTCCGTGCAGCAGCCCACCAACATGGTCGGCGCATTCTATGCGACCAATATCGTGCGCGTTTACTACTCGCCCGTCTTCCAGTCCACAAACGGCATCATCGCGACGGACGTAAAGTATCTCGTACGCGCGAATGGACAGATGACGAATCACCTGGGCCAGTCCTTCGCCCCCGAGTACGCGAATCACGATTACTACTATGACAACTTTGACGCTCCGACGTGGGCGGCCTTCACAAACGGCGGATTCAGCGATCCATCCAATACCATTACGCTGGCTGACTCCGGATGGTTCGGCGTGGGCAACGTGGAACGCCCCACATGGGTGTATCGCTCGCCGAGCAACGGGCTGGTTTTCCAGTCGTGGAATCCGGGCAGCGCGCGTGTGTTCCAGAACGTCGCCACGACGGGTGGAGTGTACAGCTTCTCGAGCTATGTGAGGGTGGAGCAGGGCATGACCAACCTGCTGTCGCTCAGCCTCCGGATGGCATGGTATACAGCGGACGACACACTCCTGCAGGTGAACGAGCGTTCCCTCCTCGACATTCCCAGGACGAATGACCGCTGGTATGCGGCGTCCGTCATCGGTGATTGCCGCGCGACCAACGTCGCGTACGTGCAGCTTTCGATTCAAGGGGAATACGGCTTAACCTCGGGCACGCTGGCCACCATGATGTTTGATGATGCGCAGTTCATTCCGTTGACCACGACACTGCAGAACCCCAGCTTCGAGAGTCCGCTCGATAATTCGGGCTGGTTCAACGAGGGGAACTGCAACCGCGAAGGCTGGGGAGGGGTGTCGGGCGGCTACCTGCTTGGTTTCCATGGGTGGAATCCGGGTCAAGCCCGGGTATACCAGAATGTGGCGACCACCGGGGGCGTCCTGAAATTCACGACGTACGCCAAGATCGAGCCGGGCGCGACGAACGTGTCCAGCCTCAACATGCGCATGGAGTGGTTCAAGGGCGATGGCACCTCGGTGCAAACAAACATCCTGAACCTTCTCAACAGCATTCCGCATACCTATCAATGGGAAGAGGTGTACATCGCCGCGGCGTGCAATCAGCCGGGCGTTCAGTACGCGCGGGTCAGCGTGGCCGGCGAATGGGGCACGTCCACTCATGCCGAGAACAAATCCATTCTGTTCGACGATATGACCCTCGTCGCGATCAGCACGAACCTCCAGAATTCTGCGTTTGATGGCGGAGGCGAGTTGACGCCGGGCTGGTATTCGTGGTCCAAGGAGTTTGCTCGTATTGAGGGGTGGGGCGGGCACAGTGGAACCAATCTCATGGCGTTCAGAGGGTGGATCAGGAACGACTGGCTCTTCGGCCGCTATGAAACGTCCGCCGAGCAGCCGGTCGCAGTCGCGCCCGGCAAGTACGTATTCTCGGTCTGGATTGCGCGCGACACCGCGTTTGCGCTGACGAATGCGGAGATGCGCATTGAATGGTACGGCAACGACTATCCCGCCAAGCTCCAGGCCGACACGGTCATGCCGCTGACGATTCCGGCGGGCAGCTCGTGGACGCTCTACACGATGACGGGTGAATGCGCGAGCGCAAGCCTGCGGGTTGCCGTGCCGATGGTGTTTGCGCAGTGGACCACCAACGCGAACGACTCGTTGAAGCTCGATGATGCCACGTTCACGTACATGGCCGGAGATTTCACCGACGGGATTCCGAACTCGTGGTGGTCGCTGTACGGGGATATTCCGGTGGATCAGTGGATCGCGACGAACGATTTCGACGGGGATGGCTACCTGAACATCGAGGAATACGCGGGACAGACGGATCCGCAGGACAGCTACTCGTTCTTCCCGGAGGCGGGGGTTGAGATGAGCGCGCCAAAGTCGGTGATTTCGCTGATCGTGAACCCGACGTCCGCGGAGCGCGTGTACGACGCCTACTGGAAGACGAACCTGATGGATTACGCGACGCCCTGGCAGACCTACGGGTTGAGCGTGACCGGCCATGGCGGTTCGATCACGTTGACCGTGACGAATAACGACGTGGGCGGGAAGAAGTTCTTCCGCACCGGCGCGACACTGCTGCCGTAAACAGTCTTCGTAATCGCGAACGCCCGCGGGGAGAAATCCCCGCGGGCGTTTCTTTTCAGCTCGGCCGGGGACAGCCGGCGCTGCACCCTCCATTTTGACTTGTCTTCACTTGGTGTCGCGAGTAAGGCTTCGATTGGTATTCTGCGGCAAGTGTTTGTTCAACACTGGAGGAGCCATGAAACGATTCCTCGCATTGTGTGCTGTGTTCTCCGCGGTCATTATCCCCACGATGGCTGCGAACCTGTTGGTGAATCCATCGTTCAACTCCCCGGATACGAATTTCGAAGGAGACGATGCCGCGGCCCAGTGGGAGGGGACGGATTGGACCCGGTGGGGCAACTGTTTCCGTCAGCGCTGGGCGGCCCATTCCGGGCACGCCGGCGGCTACTTTCGCGGCTGGTCGGAGGGGACGAACGGTGCGGGAGTCTATCAGAATATGTCCGCCACCGGCGGAACCTACACCTTCACGATCTGGTTGCGGCGCGAGCCGGCTTTCAGCCTGAACCAGATTGACCTCAAAATCGAATGGCTTGATGCCGATACCAACTACCTGCAGACGACGTTTGGAACGTACAAGAGCGTCCCCGGTGACGGGCTCTGGCATCCGGTTTATGTCACCAGCACCTACACGAACACGGCGACGGCAAGCTGGGTGAGGCCCGTTCTCTACGGGAATTGGACCAACGCAGGAGGATCGCTCCTTTTCGACGATGCGCAGCTTTACTCGGGGACGTACACCGGCGCGACGCCCGGTCTTCTGAACCCGAGTTTCGAGTTTTACACGACCAATGACTTCCGCTGTTCGCAGTGGACGGCGTCCGGCGATTCCTACTATCCGCTGGAGAATCCGTGGGAGTTTTCCGACTGGCCGGCACGAGCGGGTTCCCTCGGCCTGGGCCTGCGGGGTTGGCTCACGCAGTACCCGGTCTACACCGTCACCGTCAGCCAGGTCGTCACGCCGGGCGTCACGACGACCAGCGACCTCGTATGGTGGTGGCGGCAGCAGGTGAACGACCTCGGGCTCGGTACCTGGTTCCAGCCCAGCATCAGCGTGCAGCGGCGCGGCGCGAGTGCGGCGCACGTCACCGCTCCGCAGCGCGGGTGAGGTGGCG
>CALMZY010000369.1 GCA_937870865.1 uncultured Lentisphaerota bacterium
GCGCATCTTCCCGGCCATCAACATCGAGAAGTCGGGTACGCGCAAGGAAGAGCTGATCATGCACCCGGACGAGCTGAACAAGGTCTGGATCCTGCGCAAGGCGTTGAACGGAGTGCCCCCGGTGGAAGCGATGGAACTGATGGTGAACCGGCTGAAGAAGACGGGCAGCAATGCCGAATTCCTGATGACCATGCAGGGGTAGCGGACGTGTTGAGGATGTGCCGGGGGCGGTTGCTACCCGTTGTCTTGACGGGGCTTGCGCGCTGGCCTATGGTAGGCGCCCGGCTGAACGGTAAGGACGAGAGAGCCTTGGAAGGATGTGTTTTTCAATGAATGTAACTGTTGAAGATGCGGGACCTTGCAGAAAGAACCTCCGTATCGAGATACCGGCTGAGAAGGTGGGCGAGGAGTACGAGGCGGTGGTCGATGCCTATACGAAGGCGGCCCGCATACCCGGCTTCCGTCAGGGCAAGGCGCCGAGCCACCTGGTCAGGAAGCACTACGCGAAGGAAATCGAGCAGGAAGTGAAGGACCGCCTGATCCCGGCCGGATATCACGAGGCGCTCAAGGAAAAGAAGATCGATCCCGTGGCCGTTCTCGATGTCAGCGAGGTGGCCGTGTCGCCGGGTCAGCCGATGGCGTTCAGCGTCTCGCTGGATGTCCCTCCCGATTTCTCCCTGCCGGAGTACGCCGGCATTTCCCTCCAGCGCAAGAAGGTGGAGGTGAAGGACGAGCAGGTCGCGGATACCATCAAGCACATCCTCGACCAGAACGCCCGATGGGAGGATGTCGCGGGGCGCCCGGTGCAAAAGGGCGACCTGGTGCAGATCGACTATGAGGGCATCTGCGAGAACAAGGCGATCGAGGAGCTGGCCCCCAAGGCCGCCGGGCTCGGCAAGGGCAAGGATTTTTGGACGATGGCCGACGAGAACTCCTTCCTGCCCGGGTTCGCGGACGGACTGCTCGGCGCGAACATCGGCGAGAAGCGGCAGGTTCAGGTCGATTTCAACGCGGAGTTTCCGGAGAAGGCCGTGGCCGGCCGGAAATGCACGTACTACGTGGACGTGAAAGGGATTCGCGAGAAGAAGCTCCCCGCGATGGATTCGGAGATGCTCAAATCGCTCGGCGTGGATTCCGAGGAGGGGCTGAAAACGCGCATTCGCGAGGATATGCGGAAGTTCGGAGAGGAGCAGGAGTCCCGCCGGTTGAAGAACGAGATCGTCAAACACCTTCTCGAAAAGACGAAGCTGGATGTCCCCGAGTCCGTGGTCCAGCAGGAAACGCGCGATACCGTGTACGACATCGTGCGCGAGCAAAGCTACCGGGGCGTGAGCCGCGAGGAAATCGAAACCCGCAAGGGCGAAATCTTCGAGGCGGCGACCCGCAGCGCCAACGACAAGGTGAAGATGAACTACATTCTTCATCGCATTGCGGAGCAGGAGAAGATCGAGGTGTCGGAGGAGGAAATCTCCGGGCGCATTGCCGAGATGGCTCCGCGCTACAACGCGAAGCCCGCGGAACTCCGGGCGGAGCTCGAGAAGCGCGATGCCATCGGCAAGATCGGGGAGGATATCCGCGTGACGAAGACGCTGGACCTGCTGCTGGCGAAGGCCAATGTGAAGGACTAACTCCGGAAAGGTGGGGCGATGAACGAGCATGACCAGATTCTCATTCCGATGGTGGTCGAGCAGACGGGCCGGGGCGAGAGGGCGTACGATATTTACTCCCGCCTTCTCAAGGACCGGATCATTTTCATCGGGACCGGCATTTCGGACGAGGTCAGCAACCTGCTGATTGCGCAGATGTTGTTCCTGCAGAGCGAGGATGCCGAGAAGGACATCAACCTGTACATCAACTCGCCCGGCGGCTCGGTGACGGCCGGCCTGGCGATTTACGACACCATGCAGTTTCTCAAGTGTCCCGTGACCACGTATTGCGTCGGACAGGCGGCGAGCATGGCGGCCGTTCTCCTGGCCGCGGGCAACAAGGGCAAGCGCTACGCGTTGCCGAATGCCCGGATCATGATCCACCAGCCGTGGGGCGGGGTCCAGGGACAGGCTTCCGACATCAGCATCCAGGCGAAGGAAATTCTCCGTCTGCGCGACCGGATCAACGAGATCCTGTCTTCGCACACCGGAAAGTCCCTCGACGCGATTTCGAAGGACACCGACCGCGACTTCTTCATGTCGCCGCAGGAGGCGAAGGAGTACGGCATTGTCGATGAGGTGATCGGCGGCAAGAAAGGGAAATAGGGGTTATGGCTGGACATGAACAGACACCGCGCTGCTCGTTCTGCGGCAAACCGCAAGGCGAAGTGGAACGGCTCATTGCCGGGCAGGATGTGCAGATCTGCGACCAGTGCGTGGATCTGTGCAACTCGATCCTGAAGAAGGGCGGCGCCAAGTCCGCACGACGAAAAACCCATGACCTGAAGGTCCCGAAACCCCACGAGATCAAGGCGGTCCTCGACGAATACGTCGTGGGCCAGGAGCGGGCGAAGAAGGTCCTGTCCGTCGCGGTTCACAATCATTACAAACGCGTTCGCGACCCCGGGGCTAAATCGATTCATCCCGATGTGGAGATCGAAAAGAGCAACATCCTGCTGATCGGCCCGACGGGAAGCGGCAAGACGCTGCTCGCCAAGACCCTGGCGCGCCTGCTGGATGTCCCGTTCAGCATTGCCGACGCGACCACCCTGACGGAGGCGGGCTACGTGGGAGAGGATGTGGAGAACATTCTCCTGCGCCTGATCCAGTCCTCCGATTTCGATGTGTCGCGGGCGGAGTTGGGGATCATTTACATCGACGAGATCGACAAGATCGCGCGGAAGACCGAGAACGTGTCCATCACCCGCGATGTGTCCGGAGAGGGCGTCCAGCAGGCCCTCCTGAAAATCCTGGAAGGGACGGTCGCCAATGTGCCTCCGCAGGGAGGGCGCAAACATCCCCAGCAGGAATACATCAAGATCAATACGCAGAACATCCTCTTCATCTGCGGCGGGGCGTTCGTCGGGCTGGACGACATCGTGCGCCGGCGGCTTGGCAAGGGAACGATGGGCTTTGGTTCGCGGCCGGTCAGCGAGGACCGGAAAAAGGCCGAGGCCCTGCAGCACGTGGAACCGGAGGACCTGCTGAAGTTCGGGCTGATCCCGGAGTTTGTCGGACGCCTCCCGGTCTTGTCGGCGCTCAATCCTCTTTCCGAGGACGACCTGGTGCGGATTCTGACGGAGCCGAAGAACGCGATGACCAAGCAGTATGCCAAGCTCCTCGCCATGGACGGGGTCAACCTGACGTTTACGCCGTCCGCCTTGAAGGAACTGGCCCGGATGGCCTTCCACAAGGGCACGGGCGCCCGCGGCCTGCGCGCGATCCTGGAGCACATCATGCTCGATGTGATGTACGAGGTCCCGATGAAGGGCGATATGAAGGACCTTTGCATTTCCAAGTCCTTCGTGGCGGTTCAAAAGGATATCTTGGCGGCTTCCGCTGACGGCGAAAAGCCGCTGAAGATCGCCTCCTGATTATCCCTGGACTCCTGCTGTTCCTGTTGGGCGGTTCATGCGTGTCTGCAGGTCCATAGTCTCCGGTCTGCTTGTGTTGCTGGCCCTGGCGCTCTTTGCCGGGGCCAGGCAGGTTCCCATCACTCTCCTTTGCACGACGGACGTTCACGGGCATGTTCTGCCGTATCGGGATTCCGTCAGCGGCAAGGATGTCGGCGGGATGCTGAGATGCGCCTCGGCGATCGAGGAGATTCGCGGGAAGAGCCCGAATACGTTGTACGTGGATTGCGGAGACCTGTTCCAGGGCACGGCAGAAAGCTGGCTGACGCGGGGCCGCATCATGACGCGCACGCTCGAGTGGTTGCGTTGCGACGCGTGGGTGCTCGGCAATCACGATTTCGACTGGGGTCTCGAGGCCCTGGCGGACCTGCATGATCAGACATCCCTCGCGATGCTCGCCGCCAACCTGGTTGTTCTTCCGGATTCAACCAACCGATTGAGCAAGGTGAGGCCCTTCGTGATCAAGGAGATTGACGGAGTTCGCGTGGCCGTGGTCGGGTTGACCACTCCCGGCATCCCGACCTGGACGCGCCCGGAAATGCTCGGGAATGTCGGTTTCAAAAGATCGGTCGATGCGCTCGCCGCAGTCATGCCGTCCGTCCGTGCGGAGCGGCCGGATGTCATGGTTCTTCTGGTGCATCAGGGCTACCAGGAACAGGGTGACGACAACGCCAACGAGGTGAACCAGATCGCGCGGTCCTTTCCGGAATTCGATGTCATGCTGGGCGGACACCTCCACAGACCGGTCGCCAGCGCACGCCTGAATGGCGTTCTGTACAGCCAGGCCGGCTACTACGGGAACTGGCTCGGGTGTGTGGAGATCGTTTATGACACGGTGCAGAAGAAGGTTGTTGGTAAGAAAGCCGATGCGATTCCCATCGAAGATCGCTACGAGGAGCACCCCGCGCTGACGGAGCTTCTGCGGGCGGATCTGGAGAAGACGAAATCGTACCTGGGCGAAACGCTGGGATTTGCCGGGACCGGGTTGGTGGCGTCGGTCAACGCGCCCGGCCAGTCGCCGGTTCAGCAGTTGATTTGCCGGGCTATCACCAAGGCGGCAAAGGCGGAGATCGCCCTGCATGGGATACTCGCGGAGGGGCAGATCGGACCCGGGCCGATTACCCGCGCCGATATCTGGCGAATCATCCCCTATGAAAACCGGGTGGGGGTGGCGGAATTGACGTTGACGGACCTCCGGGCCATTCTGGAGGAAAACGCGCGGCGGGTCGGATCAAGCCACTTTCTGGGTGTCTACGGCCTTTCCTATGAACTGCATCCCAACGCGCCGCCGGGCGAGCGCGTGCGGAACCTGCGGCTTGCCGATGGAAGCAGGCCGCACGCGCGAAAGCGATTCCGGGTGGCGATGAACAGCTACTCTCTCTCGTCAGGTGGAGGTCGTTTCCCCATGCTGCGTGAGATTGTCGAACGCCCGGAATCGCGCCTCGATCTGACGGACATTGACACACGCTCCGCCGTGGTTGACTATGTTCGCGGACACAATCCGCTGCGAATCGAGCCCGGCACCGGAGTGACGGTGATTCGCGGAGGCTCGTCAGGTCGCTGACGGGCCGCCGGTTGTGACCTCCAGTGGTTAAAGGAGATCTCATTTCATGCACCGCGCGAGAAAACATCTGCTCACGGCATCCGTCCTCGTCGCGGTCCTTTCGGGCCGCCTGTTTGCCGGTCCTGCCGTCACCGCCAGTTCGGAGTCCGAGGGAAATGCCGCCGTCAACGCGTACGATCGAAACCGGTCGTCCCGATGGAGCAGCGAGTTTTCAGATCCGCAGTGGCTCGAAATGGATTTTGGCGAGAAGATGGACCGCGTCGGCGGTCTCTTGTTCTGTGAAGCGGCGTTCGGATCGTCATACGAAATCTCCTGCTCTGAGGACGGGCAAACGTGGAAGAGCGTCTTTCGAACTGACCAGGGCGATGGCGGGATCGATGAGATCTTCTTCGAAAGGACGCACGCGCAGTTCCTGAGAATCTCCTGTACGCGCCGGGGGACAGCCTGGGGGTATTCGCTGTTCGAGGTGGTTCCGAGGACGGCCGCCGAGCGCTGGGGCGAGGGGGAGGTCCCCGATTTGCTGCTGTTGGCGCCGCCGTCGCGCGTGTTTGTGCCTGGCTCATGGAGCAACGAGAATCCCATTCTGTGGCTGACCGGCTATCGCAACAAACTCGAGCTCTCTGTGAATGGGCTTGCCATCCGGTCCTTCGAAGATGTCGGGCCGCGTCAACGGGTCAATGTGAAGACGGCCTTGCGGTACGACGACTTCAACGAGATCAGCCTGCAAACGGACGCCCTGGAATCCCGCGCGTCTGCTCTTCTGGTTGCGAACGAGCAGGCGTTGAACCGGTGGCTTCGGCAAGTGCTGGCGCGGGACGCGAAGACCTGTTTCGGCTTTCTCGCGGGAATCGAGCCTGAGGGCTTGTTCCCGTACTACCTGACTGGCAAGCAGGGCTACTGGACCGTCGTGGGCGCGCCGGGTGATTTCAGGGAGAGCCTGTTCAGCGAAGAGGGCGTGGTGGAGCCCTACAAGTCTTTCTCCGTTCACCCGTTTCTTTCGCTGGAAGGCAAACTCCTGACTCGCGAAGATGCCAGAATTACGCAGTCGCTGGAGGACGGTTTTCTTCCGATGCCCACTGTTCAATGGGACGGTGTCGGATATGTACTGATTATTCGCGCTCTCGCGGCGGGCGCGCCCTCGCAATCCGTCACCTATGTCTCCTATGCGATTAGAAACACCGGCGATCAGGATTTGTCGGGCCAGTTGCATCTGGCGATACGTCCGTTCGAGGTCAATCCCCCGTGGCAGTGGGGCGGCTTGCATCGCGTTCCATCAATTGCCTTCCGAGACAACACCGTGTTTGCCAACGATTACTCTGTGATCAGCCTTTCGCCGGTCACGCGATTCGCGAAATGCGGAGCCGAATCGATCGAGATTGTTCAGGATCTGAGCAGGGGCACGCTGGCGCAGGGCGTGGCCCCGGACTCCGAGTACTCATCCGCGGCGTTGTCCTACGACTTCACTCTTCCTCCGGCGGGCGAGACGAATATCTGGATTGCCATCCCCCTGCATCCCGGTGCGAAGCCGGATGCGGATGTCCGGGCGCTCTCTCAATCAGTTGCCGCCCGGTGGCGCACGGAGATTCCGGCGATTCCCTTTTACTGTCCTGAGCGGGAAATCATGGACACGGTCAAGGCCAGCCTCGCCTATATCCTCGTGAATCGGGATGGGCCGGCGATTCAGCCCGGTTCACGCGCCTATGAGGCGGCGTGGATGCGCGACGGCGCGATGACCTCCGGCGCTCTGCTGCGCTATGGGATGAAGGATATCGTGCGCGAATTCCTGGACTGGTATGCCGGGTACATCATGGACGACGGGCGCATCCCGGCGATCGTCATCATCGGGCGCAACGAGGTGAATCCGGTCAAGGAGTTCGACAGCCAGGGCGAGTTTGTCCATGCCTGTTGGGATTACTTCCGGTTTTCGAGCGACAGGGATTTTCTGGAGCGGACGTGGCCCCGCATCGACAAGGCCCTGCGATTTCTCGCTGAGATCCGCAGGGGCGAAGCGGATGAGCGGCGCAAGGAGAGCCTCGACCAAGCCCGCTATTACGGGATTCTTCCAAAATGTGTCAGCCACGAAGGATATTATCCGGAGCCGGGGAATCACTCGTACTGGGACGATTTCTGGGGTCTGAAAGGGTGGAAGGATGCCGCATCAACGGCGCGCGTTCTCGGGCGCACGAATCAGCTTGAATGGATTGCCTCCGAAGAACGGGCCCTGCGCGAAGCTACGTACAACTCCATCGGCGCAACCAGGGAGTTCTACAAGCTGGACTATCTGCCGGGCTGCGCGGAACTCGGCGATTTCGATCCGTCGTCCACCGCGATTGCCGTGACCACCTGCGATGAGCTGTACGATCTCCCGCAGCCCGCGCTGACCCGCACATTCGAGAAGTACCTGGAAGGTCTTCGCAAGCGGCTTGATCCGGGTTGGCAGGGGAGTTTCAGTCCGTATGAGTTCCGCATCGCGCAGGCCCTGGTCATGATGGGGCGGCCGCATGATGCGTGGGCCGTGTTCAATTACCTCATGACATGCCGGATGCCCGTGGAGTGGCGCCAATGGCCGGAGGCCGTTTACTTTCCCGTTCGAACGCCGGGATACATCGGCGACATGCCTCATACGTGGGCCGCGTCGGGATTCCTGAACGCGTTTCGTTCGATGTATCTTTACGAAGACGAGGCCAAAGGCCGCGTGGTTCTGGCCGCGGGGCTTCCGATCGAATGGGTCACGTCCAACGAGACATGGTTTGTGACGAATGCGGCAACGTGCTGGGGCCCGGTCAGCTACTCGATGAGACGGGATGGCGAAACCATTGCCGTGCAGGTGTCGGGAGCTTGCGATCCGCCGGGTGGAATCCTGTTCAACCCGATGGGAGGCACGCGCGCCGGGCCCGTTGTGGTGACCAATCTGCCGGCGACCCTGCGACTCGAAATGACGGACGTTGACACGCATCCCGCGGTTGTTGAGTATGGGCCCGGGCACAACCCATGAAGATAAGCGCGCTGAGCGAGAACGCGGCATGGCACGAGAAGCTCCTGCAAGGCCTTCTTCTCGCGTTTGCCCTGGCGTTGCCCATTTCCATTTCTCTGGCGCAGCCTCTGATCTTCCTGGCGATTCCGTTCTGGTTGTTTGACCTCGTGAGACGCCGCGATATGTCGCCGTTGCAGTGCCCGTACTTCTGGCCGGTGGCCGTTTTTTCCGTCATCGCGCTGCTCAGTTCCGTGTGGGGCGTCCGGCCGGAGATCAGCCTGCCGAAGTGTCACCGGCTCCTGCTCTTGCTGCTCATTTTCATGATGGGGTCGGCCTTTCGCCCCGATCGCGCGGGCGGTTGGGAGAAGGTGCGCCTCGCGGTGATCCTGTTCATTGCCGGGATCACGATGCGCGCCGTGTACGATGTGATTCGTGTCGTTGTGCAGGTCGAAAGAGGCGTCGATCTGTACGATACGGGCAACATGCGCGATCCGCAGATGTACATGACGGGGTTGTGTCTCCTGGCGGGTGCGTTCATCGGGCGGGGACCGGTGCGAAAACAGGTTCCGGCCTTGGTTGCGCTGGGGCTGAACGCTGTGGGGCTCATCCTTCATTTCAAACGGGGCGCGTGGTTCTCCTTTCTGCTCGCGGCCGGCCTGATGAGCTGGTGGGCCCGCCGCCGCAGGCTCGTGCTGGCCGTCCTGCTTTGCGCCGTCGCGATGGGTTTCGTGCCGCAGGTCCGCCATCGGCTTCAGCTTCTCCATGAGGAGTTCTCCGACCGGCAGGGCGGAAGACATGTGCTCTGGACGAAGGTGGCCCCGGCCATGCTGAAGCAGTATCCCCTGGGGATGGGCTTCAAAGCGACGACGCACGAGGACCTGCGGCCCTACGCGAAATACGTTCAGCCCGGCCTGAATCACCTTCACAACAACGCCCTCCAGGTCACACTCGAAATGGGGACGGCAGGGTTGGCGGCCTGGCTGGTCTGGATGATCGTGACGTTCTGGATGCTCTACAAGGCGTCCTCCGCGAGGACGGGAGAAGCGTCGGCGCTTGCGCTGGGTTCATTGGGCGCCTTTTGCGCGCTGATGTTCGACGGCGTTGTCGAGTACAACTTCGGCGACAGCGAGATTCTCATGCTCCTTTGTTTCCTCATGGGGCTGTCCTGCGTCATTCGTCACAAGCAACAAGCCGAGAGTCCTTCGTGAAATGGTCGATCCCCATGGGTCGTGTCTGGGGCATCCCCATTCGGATGCATCTCACGTTCATCCTCCTGCTCCTCTGGATCGCATGGCTGGGCTGGACCGTTGACGGTCTCCATTCCAGCCTTTGGGCGGTTGCCCTGATCATCAGCCTGTTCTTCTGCGTTGTGCTTCACGAACTGGGCCACAGCCTCGTGGCGATGCGGTTCGGCGCGCACGTGCAGAGCGTTACGCTGCTGCCGATCGGGGGCGTGGCCAGCATGCGCTCGATCCCGGAAAAGCCGTACCAGGAACTCCTGGTTTCGATTGCGGGCCCGTGCGTCAACGCGGCCATTGCGCTGGCTCTCATGGCCGTGCGCGGCGGCTACCATGCGTTGGACGAACAGACGGTGTTTCCGACGAGCGTTGGATCGCTGGCGGACGCGCTGGTGAACGCCAACCTGATCCTGGCCGCGTTCAACCTGATCCCCGCGTTCCCGATGGACGGCGGGCGGGTGTTGCGCAGCGTTCTCGCCTTGTTCCTTCCGTTCTCCCGTGCGACGGCGCTGGCCGCCGCGCTGGGACAGATTCTGGCGGTCGGCTTTGTCCTTGTGGGCCTCATGACGAATCCTTTCCTGGTTGTCATCGGCGTTTTCATCTTTATCGCCGCCCAGTCGGAGGACAAGACGGTTCGCATGAAAAGCCTGCTGCGCGATGTCCTGGTGGGGGATGTGATGGTGACGGACTTCGTCAATCTCCATCCCGATGACACCGTGGCGCGCTGCCTTGAGAATGTGTACCACCGCAAGCAGGAGGATTTCGTCGTGGAGTTCGAAGGCCGGCTGGTCGGCGTTGTGGCGAGGAAGGATTGGCTCGACGCCCTGCATCGGGGCGGGGCCGGGACGAGCGTCGGCGACATCATGAGGAAGCACTTTATCTCCGTCGTCCCGAAGACGCCGCTCTCAAGGCTTTACCAGGACCTGTGGCACTTGAAGCAGGGCGTATTCCCCGTGACCGACGAGGGCAAACTGGTTGGCTTGCTGACCACGGAGGATGTCAGCCGGTATCTGATGGTTCAGGCCATTCAGCAGAATTCAAAGGCGGGCGCGCACGCACGTCCGCCGGGCGACCAGCCGTCATCCCGGTTTACCGTTGACCTTGGCTAGCTCCGACTTGAGCCACGACAGCAAGGCGTCCCGGTCCGTAAAACGGCCCTCCAACTGGGCCTCGTAGGCCTTCTTGTACCACGCCCCGACCGCGGGGCCTTCCGGGATGCCGAGGGACAGAATATCGCCGCCCCTGATCCAGGGAGCCGGCAATACCGGCTCGTTCTTCAGTTCCTCGAGAAACTTCTCCAGGAATTCATGATTCGAGAGATCGCCGTGACTGCTGAGACAGTCAAGCCGGTGAAGCTCGAGTTCGTCGGGGAACGTCGGCGCGCCGACAAATTGCCGCAACGTGGCCCTCCTCATGTTCCGGACGTCCATGAAGCCCATGTGATTACGGATGCACTGCACCGCGGCATCGATGTCGCGGTTGGGAAGCTTCAGGCGCTTCAGAATCTGTTCCGCGATTTCGGCCCCGGTTTTTGCATGGCCGTGAAAGCGCCAGCGCCGGGACCCGTCGGGCTCGACCGCATTCTTCGCCGTGTCGGGCTTGCCCACATCGTGAAGAAGGACGGCATACGCCAGGGGAATCGACGGATGCGTCATGGCGTTCAGCATCAGGACGGTATGAGTGAAGACGTCGCCCTCGGGATGAAACTCGGGAGGTTGTTCCTGGCCGATCATGCGCCCGACCTCGGGCAGGATGAACTTCAGGAGCCCGGTGTCGCTGAGCAACTTCAGCCCGTCACCCGCGCGCCTCGACTCCGTCAGCAGCAGCGTGAGCTCCTGCTGGATCCGTTCCGCGCTGATGTTCGTGATGCGGGGCGCCATGTCGCGGATCGCGGAGAGGGTTGCGGGATCAACGGTAAATTCGAGGACCGAGGCGAAGCGGATGGCCCGCAGCATGCGAAGGGCGTCTTCGGCAAAACGCTCCTCGGGTCGGCCGATGGCGCGGATCAGGCGCCCATCAATGTCCTTCTGTCCGCCGACGTAGTCGATGACGATCTCCGTCAGCGGGTCGTAAAAAAGGCCGTTGATGGTGAAATCGCGGCGGCGGGCGTCCTCCTCCGCGCTCGTGAACACGACGGATGTCGGGTGGCGGCTGTCCTCGTACGAGACGTCGCGCCGGAACGTGGCGACATCGTGCGGTTCGCCGTCGATGACGACCTGCACGACGCCGAAATCCTTTCCCACGGCCAGCGCCTTCGGAAAGAGGGCGAGGATCTGGTCGGGAGCGGCGTTCGTGGCGACGTCGTAGTCCCTCGGCGTGCGCCGCATGATCATGTCGCGCACGCAGCCTCCGACCCAGTAAGCCTCGAAACCGTTGTCCTTCAGGCGTTGCACAATGGCGAGCGCGGCGCGCCGGTCGTTTGTGGAGTCAGAATCGCTCATAAGACACGGGGCCGGTTCAGGCCGGTTTTGTTTCCACGGAGTTAGCGCCCGGCTTTGTGCCTCCGAGCCAGGTGCTTCCCGTTCTCTTCCTTCCGATGTACTGCCGGCAATAGGTGACAAGAGTCTCCCCGTGCCGCGGCGAAATCAGGACGGGCTCCTGTCTGCCCGCCAACTGGATCTGGATCGTGGAGTCGGCGGAGGTCGTCAGACAATAGCCCGGGAGTCGAAACGTTGACTCGCGAACGGGCTCCATCGCCTCGATCAAATCGAACGGGATGGGCATGGCGTAGAGCCATCCCTCGATCAGGAGGCCGTTTTTGCAGGCCCGGAAAACCTTTGGAAAGTAGATCAGGGGGCGAACGCGGAAGAGGAGGGCGAGGAAGCTCTTGTCCACGACGGACGGCGAAGAGATTTCCCAGTCCACGTCCCTGAACCTCAGCATCAGTCGGGCCATGCGGATGCGCCCCAGCAGGAACGTGATCGCCAGCACGCTGGCCAGCCACAGCAGCAGTTCAAGGAATGATCCGCTCACGATGCCGCCGTCGAGGGGCGAGCCCCGGATGAGTTCGCACAAGCGGTAGTAACTGATGGATGAGAACAGCAACGGCGAGAACAGGTGGGTGAAGGGTGTTGAAAGGTACTCGATTGCCGCGCTGGCCACCGCGAGGTGGGCGAGGTACAAGCCCGCGATCACCAGGGTCCAGAAGAAGCCCTCCCAGGTGTGCCAGGCCGCCACCTGCTGCTTCTTGGCCATTTCCGCCTTGGCCAGCAGCGAAAGCTGCGACGGATCCGGCGTCTGCATGTGTTGCAGGAGGTAGGGAAGGGCAATCGCCGTGACGGCAAAAACGAGCACCAGCAGCTCGAGTTCCCAAGGCCAGCCCGGCAACCTCCAACACGATTTATTCTTCACGGTTTGAACTCTAGGCAACGGGTTTGTGCCGCGCAACCAATTAATGGGAAGTGCCCGGCATGACTCTTGAAACAGGCCCAAAAAGCCGTATGCTTCTGCGTACGGGAGATCCATCATGATCAAAAAACCTGGACCGTTCCTCGCCTCCTTGCTCATCCTGCTTTCCGCCTGCACTCCGCCCGGCGGGAAGCCTGAGAAACCAACACCGGCGCCCTCGGGGGAGACCGCCCCGCTGGATTTCACGATCCAGAATCTGGTCAATCCCGGCGAGCCCCTGTCGCTCGCGTCATACAAGGGCCAGGTTGTTCTGCTCGATTTCTGGGCCACATGGTGTCCGCCGTGCCGATTTGAACTGCCCGCCCTGAACCGGCTGTATGGCGAGTTGAAACCGAAAGGCTTCGTGGTGGTGGGCCTGACGGTGGATAACGGACCCGCCGAGCAGGTGGCCCAGGCCGTGGGCAAATTCGGCCTGTCCTACCCGGTCGGATTGGCCGGCCGCGATGTCCAGCAGGCGTACGGCGGCATTCGTGCGGTACCCACGAAGTTCCTTTTGGACCGAAACGGCAACGTGGTGAAGCAATATCAGGGCGTTGTGCCCGAAGATCAACTTCGGGCGGATGTCGAGGCCGTGCTGGCCCTCTAGGGATCTTCCATGCGAATGTTCCGCACTACAGCGCTGCTCGCATTCCTCGGTATTGCGATGCCTGTGGGCTCATGGGCTGCAAGCCCGTTTTCCGTCGATGCCGTCATGGACACCCGCGGTGCGGCTCCCGTTATCCGTGTGGATTTCAAAGTGCCGGCCGGCCATTTCTTGTATGCCGACGATGTGAAGATCGAGGCTTCAGGAACCACGCTCGTTCCGATAAGCGTACCGGATCCGAAAACGGTTTTTGACAAGTTCAGCGGCGAGAACAAGAGGGTCTACGGGGACGACTTCTCGTCCGTCTACAGGCTGGAGGCGGCGCGCGATCCCGTGAATGTCACGGTGAGTTTTCAGGGCTGCAGCGAGACCCTGTGCTTCTTCCCTGAAAGCAAAACATTTACCCTGAGCGCTGGCCAACCCGCCGGCGGGGAAGCGGAGCCGGGCGCTCCGAGGACGGCGCAGTCCTTCGACGATTGGAAGACGCGGCTCAGCGATTTCGATGTCGCCGGCAGTGAATCCGGATATCTGAACACGGATAAACTCCTGGCGTTCCTGGATGGCTCGTTGTCCGGCGGCGGCAAGACGGATGACGCGCTTTCCCAGTTCCATCGTCGCGGTGCGTTGTTCACGGTTCTCCTGATTCTTCTCGGGGGACTGGCGTTAAACCTGACGCCCTGCGTGCTGCCGCTGATCCCGATCAACCTGGCCATCATCGGCGCGGGCGCGAAGGCGGGATCCAAGGCGCGCGGGTTCGCGCTGGGCGGAGTGTACGGTCTGGGCATGGCCATCACGTACGGCATGCTTGGGCTCGTGGTTGTCCTGACCGGCTCCAAGTTCGGCGCGCTCAACGCGTCGATGTGGTTCAATGCGGTCATCGCGGTGGTCTTCTTCCTTTTGTCGCTGGCGATGTTCGATGTCATCACGATCGACTTCACCCGCTTTCAGGGCTCGACCGCTCCCGGCGCGAACAGGAAGGGCCACTTCGCGGCCGTGTTCGTCATGGGCGCCGTGTCGGCCCTGCTGGCTGGCGCGTGTGTCGCGCCGATGGTGATCTTCGTGCTGCTGCTGGCGGGCGCCCTCTACGGGAAGGGCATGGCGCTTGGGCTGTTTCTACCGTTCCTCCTCGGGCTCGGTATGGCCCTGCCGTGGCCCTTTGCGGGCGCCGGGCTGTCCTTCCTGCCGAAGCCGGGCAAGTGGATGACGTGGGTGAAATATGCCTTTGGAGTCATCATCCTGGCCGCCGCGACTTACTATGGATACGAGGCGTACCGGATCTACCAGGCCGACAAGCCCGCGCCATCTTCCGGGGTCGAAGCGGCGCCCCAGGCGTCCGATGTTGCCCTCGCTGAAGGACTGAGCCGCGCGCTGGAGGAGGGGAAGCCGGTCTTCATCGACTTCTGGGCAACCTGGTGCAAGAACTGCATCGCGATGGACAAAACGACGTTCAAGGATCCCGCCGTGCGGCAGAGGCTGGAAGGTTTCGTCGAGATCAAGTATCAGGCTGAGAAACCCAACGAGCCTCCGGCGCGGGACGTGCTCGACCATTTCAAAGTCATCGGCCTGCCCACCTACGTGGTGCTGGTGCCGAAGAAGTAGGCGCGTTGGAACAAGGAGGTGGGTCATGATGTTTTACCGAACGAATATGTCGTCGGATTCCGTTCCTGATTTTAACGCGCAGGCCGATACCTCTCAGTCGCGCGCTCTTCGAACGGATCTTGATTTCCTTCGCACCGACATCGAGCGCCTGTTGATGATCACCGAAGCTCTCTGGGGTATCCTGAAAGAAAAACATGGATACACGGACGAGGAGTTGACGAACCGTATCACCGAGATCGACCGTCGCGACGGTGCGGTGGACGGGCGGGTCGCGCAATCGCCCCCGGGCAGTTGTCCGCGTTGCAACCGGACGCTGGAGCGCAAGCGGCCGTACTGCCTGTACTGCGGCCAGGCGATCGCCTGGGACCCGTTCGAGCGCTGATTTTCCAATCCTTGGAAGTTTTCCTGGCCGTTTTTCCAACCCTTGGAACTTTTTCGCTTGAAACTGAACTTTAGTTCAGTTATGGTGTATATCAGAGAACAACAGGAGAATGCCATGCCCAGAACCCTGGATATCAAGGACCGGATCGCGAAGCTGCGGCATTTCTATTGGCAGGAGGGCCGCGTGCCGGGCTATGCGGAGATGCTGAAGCTGTTCGGCTACCAGTCCAAGAACGCCGTCTTCGGCCTGCTGAACAAGCTGGCCGAGCACGGCTACATCCGCAAGAGCGGCGGCAAGATTTCGTTTACCAGCAAGCTGGTCGGTGCCGTCAAATTGCTCGGCGCGGTGCAGGCCGGGTTCCCGTCGCCGGCCGAGGAGGAACTGGCCGACACGATCAGCCTCGACGAGTATCTCATCCGGCGGCCCGAGGCGACGTTCATGCTCACCGTCCGCGGCGACTCGATGATCGAGGCGGGCATCCATCCCGGCGACATCGTCCTGGTGGAAAAGGGCATCACGCCCAAGCCGCACGACATCGTCGTGGCCCAGGTGGACGAGGAGTGGACGATCAAGTATTTCATGAAGGACAACGCCGGCGTCCGGCTCGACCCCGCGAACCCGAAGTACCGATTCATCCGGCCGAAGCGATCGCTGGTGATTGGGGGAGTGGTGAAAGCCGTGATCAGAAGATATTAACCACGAAATACACGAAAGACACGAAAAGGGGAGACGATG
>CALMZY010000370.1 GCA_937870865.1 uncultured Lentisphaerota bacterium
ACGGGGGTCTGGTGGGCGATACTGGGCTCGAACCAGTGACCTCTGCCATGTGAGGGCAGCGCTCTGACCAACTGAGCTAATCGCCCAAGACTCTCCCATCACTACAGTTCCGGATTCCAAGTTTCAAGTTTCAAGTTACACTGTGCCCGTCAACTGGAGGAATGCCTATGCCGCTGCTCAGCATCCAAACCAATGTTCCGATCCCGCAGGCCCGGCAGCCCGAGCTCCTGGCCGCCATGTCGAAACTGATCGCCCACGCGATCGGCAAGCCCGAGCAATACGTGATGGTCACGGCGGTGGAGGGGCCCATCTGGATGTCGGGGAAGGATGGCCCTGCCGCGTTCGCCGACATCCGAAGCATCGGCGGCCTCGACGCGCGCGTGAACCGGGAGATCTCCCAGAACCTTTGCGTCCTGCTCAACAAGACGCTGGGAATTCCCGCGAGCCGGGTCTACCTCAACTTCACCGACATTCCCCCGGCGCATTGGGGGCACAACGGTTCGACGTTCGGGTGATTCGCGCATCGTCCTCGTCGTCGTCGTCGTCCTCGGTCGTTTCCCGTCGAGGACGAGTGCGAGGACGATCAGGACTGGTCCTGCCCTCCCAGCAAGCCCTGTACGATCTGGTTCACCAGCTTGCCGTCCGCGCGTCCCTTGACCTGCGGCATCAGAACCGCCATGACTTTTCCCATTTCCTTTTTTCCCGCGGCGCCGGTTTCTGCAATCGCCTTGCGGACCAGCTCCTCAATCTCCGCCTGGCCCAGCTGCTGCGGCTGATATTTCTTGAACAGCTCCGCCTCGGCCAGCTCCCTGTCCACCAGGTCCTGCCGCGCGCCCTGCTTGTACTGTTCCGCCGCATCCAGTCTTTGCTTGATCGCCTTGGCCACAATCACCGCAACCTCCCCGTCCGTCGCCTCCTTGCCGGCGTTCGTGGTCGCGTCCTTGATCTGCGCGTGCAGGGTGCGCAGCGCAGTGAGCTTCTCGTTCTCGCGATTCTTCATCGCGCTCTTGATGTCGGCCAGCAGATCGTCGAGCAGTTTTGAGCTCATCGGGAACCCTCCTTGATCTTGTCGCGCAGAAGCAGGCGCAATTCATCGATGCCCATCGCCTCGGCGGCGGACATCTCGAACGGCTTGATCCGCACCCGCCGCTTGAACTCCTTCACATTCTCGGTGGATGCCGCCAGGTCCATCTTGTTGGCGACGATCATGTACGGCCGCCGCGCGAGCTCGGGGCTGTACAGCTTCAGCTCCTTCCGAAGGTTGCGAAAATCCTCCGTCGGATTGCGGCCGTCCACGCCCGCCATATCGATCACAAACAGCAGGAACTTCGTCCGCTCGATGTGCCGGAGAAAATCGTGCCCGAGGCCCACGCCCTTGTGCGCGCCGTCGATCAGGCCCGGGATGTCCGCGATCTTCATGCGGCCGTAGTCCTCGAACTCAATCGTTCCGATGATCGGGTGCAGGGTGGTGAACGGGTACGACGCGATCTTGGGCTTTGCCGGGCTGATGGCCGCCAGCAGGGTTGATTTGCCTGCGTTCGGATAGCCGACCAGGCCGACATCCGCGACGGTCTTCAGCTCGATCAGCAAGGTCCGGATTTCGCCCTTCGTCCCGTGCGTGAATTCGCGCGGCGCCTGGTGCGAGGACGTCAAAAAGTGCATGTTGCCCTTGCCCCCGATGCCGCCCTTGGCCACGAGCAGAACATCGCCCGGCTTGATTACCTCGCCGAGCAACTCGCCGGTCTCCTCGAGCCGGACTTCCGTTCCGCACGGCACGTCGATGTACAGATCCTTGCCGCCCCGGCCATAGCACTGCTTGCCCTGGCCCTTCTCGCCGTGTTCGGCCCGGCGAAGAGGCTGGTAGTAGAGATTCAGAAGGGAGTCCGTATCCTTGCTGGCTCGGATGTACACGCTGCCGCCGTTCCCGCCATCGCCGCCGTCCGGCCCGCCTTTCGGGATGAACTTCTCGCGGCGGAACGACGCACAGCCGTCGCCGCCGTTCCCGGCGGAAACCTGGATCCTGCAGTTATCGACAAATGTGAGGCCCTTCATGCCAGTTCAACCCCGAATGAACACAAATTAACACGAACGGAAAGGAATCGAAACTCAAACCGGAAAAACAAAGGGCGAGCCGAGGGGCCCGCCCTGTGTGAATTCTATGGATGTCCGGTTACGCCGGGGCCAAGGCCCGCACGTTGACCCGCTTGCCCTCGCGGTCAAACTGAACGACACCGGCCTTCAAAGCGAACAGGCTGCTGTCGCGCGCCATCTTCACGTTCTCCCCGGCAACGAACTTCGAGCCGGTCTGCCGAACGATAATGCTTCCGGCGGTGACCGTCTGGCCGCCATATACTTTGACGCCGCGCCGTTGCCCGTTGCTGTCGCGACCGTTTCTTGAACTACCGCCTGCTTTCTTATGTGCCATGGTACGTCCTCCCCGCTACTTCTAATTGCGCGCTAAAAACTATCGATTTTGACCCGGGCCAGCGGCTGCCTGTGCCCGATCTTCTTGTGGAAGCCCTTGCGGCGCTTCTTCTTGAAGGAAATCAGCTTCGGGCCGCGAATATTCGCCACCACTTCCGCCGTCACTTCCGCGCCTTTGACCACAGGAGCCCCAACCGTCAGGTCCTTGCCGTCGGAGACCGCGAGCACGCGGGAAAGCTTGATCTTCTTGCCGGCTTCCGCGCCGACCAGTTCAACGTCCACCACAGAACCCTTTTTGACAAGGTACTGTTTTCCGCCAGTTTCAATCACTGCATAAGCGTCCATAAACTCCCTCACAATGTGAACAAGGGTGCAGAAAATACGGGAGAAAACCCGCGTTGTCAACCACTCAACTGCAGCCGCGGGCACAGCGCCGCGAATCAAAAGTCCGCGGTTGCCGCTACGAATTCAGGCAGGCGAGGATATTTCGGTCCATTCCATCTATAAACACTTGCGGCGCAAATCTTTCCGCGTTTTTACGGATAACGCCTGGATCCCATTTCCGGCCGGCGCACGTTTCGATGGCCGCCAGCAGCGAGTCCTCGGTCTGTTCGTTGAAGAACACGCCGGTCTCGCTTTCGATCACGGTTTCGAGCAGCCCGCCCCGGCCATAGGCGACGACCGGCCGGCCGCAGGCTTGCGCCTCGACGGGCACAATGCCGAAGTCCTCTTCCCCCGGGAAAACCAGGCAGCGGCAGTTGCGGTAGAAATCGCGATTGGCTTCGTCGGATTGCCAGCCGAGAAATTCGATGTTCGGCCCGGCGGAGTTTTTCAGCGCGTTGTACTCCGTTCCCGTGCCGACGATCTTCAGCGGATACCCGAGCCGGTTGTACGCCCGAACGGCGAGGTCCACGCGCTTGTAAGGGACCAGCGCCGACACGATCAGGTCGAAGCCGCCGTGGTCGGCCTGCCCCGGCGTATAGAAATCCACGTTGACCGGCGGATACACCACGTCGGCCTCGCGGTCGTAGAATTTCCTGATCCGCGCCTGCACGTGGCGGCTGAGCGTGACGAACGTATCCACGCGATCGGCGGTGCGCCTGTCCCATGTCCGGAGAGAACCGAGGATCGGCTTGATCGCCGCCTTCTTGAGCCCGCTCCCGCCGAAGTACTCGTCGAAGAACAGCCACGCATACCTCATGGGGGTGAAGCAGTAGCAGAGGTGTTTCGTACCCGGCCGGGCCCGAAGCCCTTTGGCGATGCAATGGCTCGTGCTGATCAGCAGGTCCGCCGCGGGCGGCTTCAGGCTCTCCACTGCCGCCGTAAAAAACGGGAGGTAATACCGATACCACTTCATCACGCCCGGAGCATGCTGCAGCCACGAGGTCGTCACCGGATGCCGGTTGATCGCCTCGGACATGGCACCGCGGTTGTGAATCAGGCTGAAAATGGGAGCCGACGGAAAACCGTCGCAAAGCAGTTCGAGGACGCGCTCGCCGCCGCGCATGCCGGTCAGCCAGTCGTGCGAAAGGACGACGTTCCGCCGGGACCATGTTTCTGGATACGTAATGCTCATGTCATCGCCATCGCGTGCTCATAGGCTTTCCGCGTCATCGTCGCCGTCCGCGTCCAAGCGAATTTCGCCGCCTGCCGCACGCCTCTTTCGCGAAGGTCCGCGGCCAGCTTTGGATCTTCAAGGATCCGACAGATCGCGTCGGCCGCCTGGGCGCTGTCGGCGGGGTCAACCGTCAGCGCCGCCGCGCCCGCGACCTCCGGGAGCGAACTCCGATTGCTGCACACAACGGGCGTTCCGCTCGCCATCGCTTCCAGGACCGTAAGCCCGAATCCTTCGTAAAGCGAGAGCAGCGCGAACACGTCCGCCTGCTGATACGCCTTCACGAGTCCCTCTTCCGAAAGGTAGCCGTCCCACGTCACAAACGGATCCACGCCGAGCTCGCGCGCGCGCGATTGCGCCTCCGGATAGCGGGCATCCGGCTGGCCGATGATCTTCAGCCGCACCGGCGTTTGCATGCGCCCGCGGACTTTGGCGAATACATCGATCAACGCGGGGACGTTTTTGTACGGATCGAACCGGCCGACGTAGAGAATCGTTTTTTCCGCGGCGTGCTCCTTCTTCACGGGAACGAATTCCGCCGCCACGCCGTTCGGCACAGCCACGACATTCCCGTGCCGCGACGGAGGAATGCCGAGACGTTCGATCACGTCGAGCCGCGACGACTCGCTGACCGTGAGGATCGAATCGGCGCGCGCGCCCACCTCGGCCATGAGGCGCTTGTAGACGGGGAACAGCCGCGTCTTCATCGCCTTCGGCGTGAACTGCGGAAAGAGCAGGGGGATGATGTCGTGGATCGTCACCACGCACCGCGTGCCGCCCGCGCGGTGCCGCGGGAAAGCCGCGAACGGAATCATGTAGTTGGGCGAGTGAAACACGTCCAGGCCCAGCTTCCGGATGATCCCGGGAAAACCCAGCTGGCTGAAAAGGGAAAATACGCCGTACGGCACGAAGTGCGTGCTGAAATTCGGCGCGAGGTCCAGCCGCGCAAATTTCGCGACCTTCTCCGCCCGCGCCCGGTCGTTGAAGAAGAGAACATACTCGTTCTCCAGGTCCACCTGCGTAAGGCCGCGGATCAGTTCCTGCGTATACGTGCCGATCCCCGAGATCTGCGCGAATATCCAGCGGGCGTCGATTCCTATTTTCATGCGATGACTGCTTCTCGTCGGGTAGGGCGAACCGTCCCCGGTGAGCCGCGTCCGGCTCGGCGAGGACGCCTCGCCCTACCATCTACAGTTCCCGATACACTTTCCACGTCTTCTTCGCCGTCTCGTCCCACGAATACTTCTTCACAAGCTGTCCGCCCTTCGCGATCAACTCCGCCCTCCGCGCTTTGTCCTCCAGCAGCATGCGGATCTTCGCGGCCCACGCGTCGCTGTTGTACTCCGCCACAAATTCCGCGGCATCGCCGAGGACCTCGGGCAACGACCCTCCGGCCGACGACAGCACCGGCGTTCCGCACGCCATGGACTCGAGCGGCGGGAAACCGAATCCCTCGTAGAGCGACGGAAACACAAACAGTTCCGCGCCCGCGTACAGCGCCGGCAGGTAGCGCTCATCCACGTATTCCAGGTGGCGAATCCGGTTCGCGCGCGGCGAGTGAATGATCTTCTTGAGGATCGGCTCGTATTTCCAGCCGTACATCCCCGCGATCACAAGATCGCCGTCGAACCCGGCCACCTTTTCGAACGCCTCCACGAGAAACGCCAGGTTCTTGCGCGGCTCCATCGTGCCGACGGTCAGCAGGTACGGGCGTTCCAGTTTCAGGCTGCGCCGTGCGTCGTCGATGAGCGGCTGATCCGGCCGCGCATATCCGTCGGGCAGGCCCTCGTGGATCGCCACGATCCGGTCCCGCGGCACGTCCAGCAGGTGATGAATTTCCCGGGCGGTGAATTCGGAGACCGCAATGATGCAGTCGCTGTTCCGGACCGTCTGCCTGATCTGCGCCGTCAGGTACGCCAGGTTGCGCGGCTCGAGCGTCTGCGGATAGCGGATGAACGCGATGTCGTGGATCGTCACCACGGACTTCCCGCGTTTCAGCGGCGGCCGGATGAAATTCGGGAAATGATAGACGTCCGCCGCGCCCGCGAACCAGTTGTACGGTGGCCAGTTGAGCGTCTTCCACGCCTTCTGGACGAACCGGCCCGGACACCAGCGGACCGCGTGCTGGGACGCGCCGGGGACGGGAAACGGCACGCCCTTGCGCTGGAAATCGAAGTAGAAAAGCCGAAGCTCGTCGGAGCCGGCAAACGGCCCGAGGTGTTCGACCAGCGATTTCGTGTAGCGGCCCACGCCCGCCCGCTGGGCGATCGCCGCCTGAATGTCCAGGGTCACGCGCATCGGCGGGATTTAAGCAAGTCCAAGGTCCAAAGTCCAAGGTCCAAAATGACGCCCCTCGACTTTGGACTGCGGACTTTGGGCTTTGGACTCTTTTAGAACGGGTCGAACAGCGAGTTGTCGCGAGGGCCGAACCAGCCGATGTTCTGGTTCTCGAATCCCTTGCCCTTGCTGAACGCCATGGTTTCCTGCGACACGTGGCCGTCGCACCACACCACGTTGGCCTTGCCGTTATGCCGGAAATGAACCGATGGATCGGCCACATCCGTTTCCCGGGGCCCCCGGTCGGAAATCTGCCGATACGCCTCCGCGAACGAGTACTCGACCACGTAGCGCGTTCCCTTCACGCTTTTCGGGTACGCGGCATCGCAGAACATGACCGTCTTCGCCGGCTCCCGGATGGCGCCCGGGGACATGCCGCAGGAAACCCCGTCCGCATTGTAGCCGACACAATACGCGCGCGACCCCACGCCGCGGTCGTTGTAGCCGTATCCGCCGCAGCCATTCTCGAACGCGATCTCGCTGTCGTCCCGGTACGGCCGGAACGCCGGGCACGCGCGGATTTCCTTCGCGTCACCCAGATACGGAAGAAGGGGGCTTTTGGAACCGTTGAACGGCTCGGTTCTTTCCGCGCGCGTTCCGTGCCAGCGCTTCAGGTTCGAATCCCCGCCCGAAATATCCTCCGCCGCGGCGACGTAGTAGCCTTTGTCCGCCGCATACAGGACGTT
>CALMZY010000371.1 GCA_937870865.1 uncultured Lentisphaerota bacterium
CATCATGGGGCGGTGCTTCGCCCTTTTCGGCGGGCGGTCCCTGCTCAGCTTGAACGCCGCGGCTTTCACGCTCAACGTGGTCGACGGGAACGGCAACGCCGTGACCAACGGATTCCGCTGGATGCTGGAGGAGGACAACACGACGCTCACCGTGCCCGGCGTGGCCACCAACGACACCATCTCGCTGGTCATTCACAACAGCCACGCGCCGGTGGTGGCGACCGGCAGCAGCGCGGACAGCCCGGCGACCGTCGCGGTTCCGGATCCGGCCACGCGCTACATCATCTCCGTGATGGCCGACGGCTATTCCCTGGGCGGACAGAATATCGCCGCGGGACAGACGAACGTCGTCGTGACGCTGAACAAGCACCCGATTCCCACGGCGCAGATTTCCGTCTTCGTGTTCAATGACAACAATTCCATCAACAACGTGCCTGATGCCACGGAACCGGGGTTGCCCGGTTTCCAGATCGTGCTCGCGGACCTGGCCGGCGGACCCATCATGCAGGATGTGTTCGGCAATCCGCTGGGTACGACCTATGCGACGAACGCGCTCGGTGATTTCCTCACCGACGACAACGGCGACTACGTCGTGGACCAGATGGGCAGCGGCGACATCTACACCGGCGTGGACGGCAAGGCGCTGATCAAGTTCCTGGCGATGGGCAAATACGGCGTGCAGGCGATCCCGCCGACCGGCAGCCACTGGGCCGGCGCGCATGGGGCGGCCCACGTCGACGGGGCCTGGCACCAGACGGCCACGATCGAGGGCACGCTGACCGTGGACGCGTGGGTGACGGCCAACGAGCCTCCGATCTTCATGGAAGGGTTCGGCGCAGGCTTCTATCACGCCTTCTTCGGCTTCGTGGATCCGCTCCAGACCGTTTGGGCCACCAACCCGCCGCCCATTGAGGCCGGAAATGTCACGGTCAAGGGCACAAACGTCTTCAATCATTTCGGGCGGCCGCCAAGCAACCAGATGTTCGTGGCCGGCGCGCCGGTGGGCGACGCCTGGGTGGGCTTGAACGAGATGGGCGCGCTGAACGTCCCCGGGCGCGGCCTGTATGCCGCGCCCTGCCAACCGGACGGTTCCTTTGAAATCACGAATGTCCCGCCGGGCACTTACCAGCTGGTCACGTGGGACGTCCCGCTGGATGCGCTGTTCGGATTCAACACGATCACGGTGACCAGTGCGCCATCCAACATCAATGACCTGGGCAACGTTCTCTCGTACCGCTGGTTCGGCACGCTCGAGGGCAGCGTGTTCTACGATGCGAACGAGAACGGGTTCCGCGATCCGGGTGAAGAGGGCATTCCCTCGCAGGCCATCAATCTGCGTTTCCGTGACGGCACGGTCTACATGTCCACCGTGACGGATGGCAGCGGCGACTACCAGATGTCCGAGGTGTTTCCGTTCTTCAAGTGGCTGGTGGCGGAAGTGGATTTCGCCCGCTTCAAGGCCAGCGGCTTGACCGCGGTCGTCGACGAGGGCGGCCTGATCCCGGCGGACAACGGCTGGACCATGCCGTCGGAAGGCGTGCGTAATCCGCAGCCGCAGTTCGACGTCGACTCGGTGACCGGCGAGGCGCTCACGAACTCCCCCTCGATCAATCCCAACACCGGCAACAACTTGTCCCGCACCGAGACGGGCCCTGTTCTCACGCAGGCCATGCACCTGTTCCTGAACCAGAACAACCGCATTGACTGGGGCAAGATCGAGTACGCATCGGGCGAGAACGGCGGCATTTCCGGCATCGCGTTCTACAGCACGACCCGCGCCGAGGCGGATCCGCGCGATGCCGTGGGCGATGGATGGGAGCCGGGTATTCCCCGCGTGCAGATGGTGTTGTATGCGGATGCGAATGCCGACAAGGTCATCGATGATCTGGACGGCGATGGCTTCGTGACGCCGGCCGACGTGGACAATTACCCGCTGGGCTGGACCACGAACGGCACGATGGGCGCGGAGGACGTGGACTACAACGGAAACGGGACGAACGATCCCGGCGACGCCCTTCAGATAGTATGGACGGACAGTTGGGATGACAACATGCCGTTCGGCTCCATCCAACTCGATCCGCCGGTTGTGTTCGGCAAACCGATCATCGGCAGCGACAATTACAGCACGTGGAACCAGATCCGCCCGGCCGTGTTCGACGGCGGGTATGCGTTTGTATCCTATTTCCCCGGCGGCATGGCCACCAACGACACGGAAGTCGACGGGCTGCCGGCCGGCATGTACATCGTTCAGGCCGTTCCGCCTCCCGGCTACGAGATCCAGACGGAAGAAAGCATCAACGTCGTGTTCGGCGACGTGTACCGGCCCAGCAAGCTGTGGCTGATGCCGGAATGCGTGGGGACAACGAACAACGGCGCCCCGCTGCACATCGTGCCGCCGTACCTGACGCTGTTTCCCGACCAGGAGATTCCCGCGCCGCACGCCGGGGAAGTGCGTCCGCTGGCTGACCGGAAGTGGGTTCGCGTGGCCGAAGGACGGAATGCCGCGGCGGACTTCCACATGTACACCGAGGTCCCGAAGGCCACGCGCGTGGTCGGTTTTGTGCTCAACGACCTGACGGCCGAGTTCAACGCGTTCAGCCCGATCTACGGCGAAAAAGGATCGCCGGGCTGGCTGCCGATCTCGATCCGGGACTGGGCCGGCAACGAAGTCGCGCATGTCTACTGCGATGAATACGGCACCTACAATGCGCTGGTCCCGTCGACGTACACCGTGAACGTCCCGTCCCCAAGCGGTGTCGCGCCCAACATGCTGACGATCATTCTCAACGATCCGACCATGGCCGACCCGACCGATCCCACGGGACGTCGGCGTATTCCGGACCCGCATTACAATCCGAACTTCAGCACCACGCCGTGGACGCTCCACTACTACCCGGGCACGTACCTTTATGCAGACACGCCGATCGTGCCGATTGCCGGGTTCGTGGGCTACCCGAACAAGCAGCTCGACGTGGAGCCGCCGGACCAGACACCGGTGATCCACTCCGTGAGCAACACCACGGCCGGAATCGCGGGGCCCTATCTCGCGAACAACACGGATGTGATCACGATCACGGCCATGGGACTGACCAGCGTCCCGAATACGAACCTCCTCTTCGGCGCCACCAACCTGATGGTGCGCGACTACGGCTTCGGAACCGTGACGGGCGCAGTGACCTTGGACGGAATTGTCGTGGACATCGTTTCGTGGAGCAGCAACGCGATTGAGGTCACTCTTTCCACGAACATACTGCCGGGCATGGAAAGCCGGCTGATGGTGACGCGGGGTGACAACGGCCTGACCTCGCCGATCGGCGTCACGCTGACCTACGGCGGCGCCGGAGCGGTGCACCAGGTTGCGCCGCGGGCGGCGACCGAATTGGATCCGCTGCCGGATCCCATCCAGGAAGCCATCGACGCGGCCGCTCCGGGCGACCTGATCCTTGTCGCGCCGGGCATCTACAACGAGAACCCGATCGTCTACAAGCCGGTGCGAGTGCAGGGCTCGGGCGCGGGCACTGTGGTTAACGCCAATCCGACGCCCGCCAGCCGGCTGGCCGTCTGGCATGCCAAGGTGCTTTCTGTTCTGGGCACTGACCCGTTTCCGGCCAGCGAGAACTCGGGCTTCACGGTGTTCGGCACGAACAGCACCGACTTTGATTCCTTCCCGTCGCGGATCGACGGATTCCGGATCTTGGGCTCCGTTGCCGGCGGCGGCGTTCAGGTGTACGACTCCGCCCACAATCTGCGCATCAGCAACAACCGGATAGACGGGAACCAGGGCACGTATTGCGGCGGTATCTCGATCGGCCAGTTGGACAACGCAGGCGTGGTGTTTGACAACCAGGATGTGACCATCCAGGGCAACCAGATCCTGAAGAATGGCGGAATCAACGGCGCGGGCGGTGTGGCGATTTTCGCGGGCGCGACCGGCTATCGCATTCTCGACAACCTGATCGTTGGCAACTTCTGCCGCGGCAGCGGCGGCGGCATCGGCCACCAGGGCCTGAGCTCCGGCGGGTTGATTGCCCGTAACGTGATCCGCAACAACGAAGTGTTCTACGGAATCCTCGTGGGTGGTGACGGCGGCGGCATCTTCGTCGGCGGCGAGGCCCCGGCGCCCGGCGCGCTTACCGAGGGATCGGGCTCCGTGACGATCAACGGCAACCTGATCCAGGGCAACCTGGCCGGGTCCGGCAACGGCGGCGGCATCTGCCTGAGCGGGGTCAACGGCGCCGATGTTGAAGCCAGCGCCAATCCGCTCGATTGGTACGCGGTGAACATCTTCAACAACATCATCGTCAACAACGTGGCGGGTTTCGCGGGTGGCGGCATCTCGCTGGCCGACGCGACGCGGGTGCGGATCATCCACAACACCGTCGCCAACAACGACAGCACCGCGACATCCAAGTCCGCCTTCGAGGCCGGCGAGACCGATTCGACGCCGCAGGGGGCGGGTCTTGTTTCGCGCGCGCACAGCGCGCTGCTGGCGGCGGAATCCGGCCAGACTTTCTCGGACCCGACGCTTTACGACAACATCCTCTGGCACAACCGCTCGTTCTACTACGACGGCGCGGCGCAGGATCTCGTACCGGCGCCCGGAACCTTCTATCGCGACCTGGAGACGATGGACGGCGAACCGGACATGGATCCCATGTACAGCATTCTCACGAGCGCATCGGGTTTCGATGCCTCGAACGTGGAGAGCAATCCGGCGTTCGTGTCGGAGTACAGCAACACGCTTTACGCTGCCGCCGTGATCGACGAGGCCGGAAACAACATCTCTGTCCGCTTCGAGCCCACGGGCGCGCAGGGGAACTACCACCTGCAGACCAACTCGCCCGCCATCGATGGTGCCGAATCCGATTTCCTGATTCCGCATCCCGAACTGCGGGGCGATTGGGACACCGAGTACCGGCCCAACGGCGATTATCCGGATATCGGGGCGGATGAGTCCTACACCGGCGCCACGGTGACCGCTGTCA
>CALMZY010000372.1 GCA_937870865.1 uncultured Lentisphaerota bacterium
CGCCCCAGCCGTATTTGCGAACGGTGGTTTCCGTCTTGGAGCGCACGGTCTGGTCCGGGTCCTTCAACTCGCGGGTTTCCAAACGGGTCTCGCCGGGGACCAAGTCGGTTTTCGTTAGGGTCTCGATGAGGAGACCGTTTCCCGGCTGATAGGACCACACGTCGTTGGTCGCGTCCCAGTGGAAGACGAAGGTGTTGGTTCCCGCCGGCAACACCTTGGATATCTGCACGTCGTTGACTTCGTTGGTGCCGGCGTTGGGATTCGCAACTCGCCAGACGACGAACGTGACCGCGCCGTTCACCAACTGATAACGCCCGTCTCCCCCCAAGCCTGTTACCTGGTCAATGGTGTAGAAGCGAAGTTCGAACCCGCTGGTCCCGTTTGTCACAATGTCCACCAGACCCTGGTTGACAAGGATCTGTCGCAGCACACCGCCTTCTTTGATGAGCTGCGCGTCACGGTCCAGGTGCTTGGTCTTGAGAACCGAGGGGGTGAATACACTGGGGGAGAGCATGGCTTCATTGATGAATATCTTCCCCGCCGTGCGGCCCCATCGGTCTTTCCCAAGCGAGAACTCGAACTTGAGACTCCCCGTACCGCCCGACCCGCTCCCGAGAGGACACGATCCACCGCCACCGCAGCTGTCCGAGGTACAGCATGTCCCGGTTTCGGGGTCCCACGTGCCGTCTTTCTCGCAACACGCCTGCTCGTCCGGATCATCGTACGCATCCACGCACGTCCCGTCCTCGCACTTCTGACAATCCTCACACTCATCCGGATTGTCCCCGTCACATGCGCCCAGTACGTTGCGACCGCCTCCGAATGTCCACACAACCAGCGCTAAGATCAATAACCAGTTCTTCCTATTCATTCGCTGCCTCGTGCTCTATGAAATCTAAACACATGTACGCAAACTGGCCCTTATTGGTCAGGTTCCTGTTGACGTCGCAATCATACCCGCACCCACTCATCTATATCTTCTCCTAAGTTGTCGTAAATACAGACGCGCCTGTGCTGCCCGGTTGATCACTTGGAAATTCTTGAATCTGGAGAGACGGTCCCTGCGCCCGGACAAGGAGATGGTTGGACCTTGGCTGGTGCGTTCGTGAAACTTTGCATCCGCTTCACTTGATTAGGAACACCGTCTCCGTCGATATCCGCCTCGATGCGGCCGTCTCGATAAACCCTCTTGTCTACAACGCCGTCGTAGTTCGTATCGATTTCAATGTAAGGACCCGCATTCGCATTAAAGCGATACCACGCATCAACACGCCCGTCTTGGTTCTTATCAGCAGTCGAAAGATACAAAGGAGGTGATTGCTCAAAATCCCAGTACTCCCAGGCATCTGCAATCGAATCGCCGTTACGATCGAAGGACAGGACGGTAACGCTGCCCGTGGTGGAAGATACAAGGAAGTCTGAGAAGCGTTTATGCGCATCACATTCCCTGCGGGCTTCATCGTCATCGTTCGTGGATGTCGCAAACGTGGGAGCCGAAAAGCACATGACGAAAAGGAGGAGAATGCGAACTCTCATGGTCCGTCCACCAGCATTCCGTTGTCCCACAAGTCTTGGCAACACGAGCCGCAGTCGGAAGAAGAGCCACACAGCTCGGCTCCGATCCTCGTATTCATGTAATCCTTTGAAGAAAGTTGAGTTTGCCAAATCTCATACAGAACACCGCTGGCGGTCGCCGTTTCTTGGTTGCAGGCTTTCGCGATCTCACAGCCCACATAGCAATGACGGGCTTTGTCGGACCCGTCTCCCTTGAACTTATCAATTGCAGGACCTCTCGCATTCCGGCCGGCTGTCGCACCACAGCACAAATTGACTTCCAGACCAAGGGGATCGACGAACTGCAATGGGCTGTTACGAACAAAGCGATGGATATTCGGCTCGACCTGAGAGAAGTCGTAAACGATGGTATGTAAAACATTCCTCTTCTTGGATCGGATATTCTCCCCAATTGGATCTCTGGACAGCCACCTACCCAGGCTGGGACTTAGGAACCTGAACCCGTAATACAGCAGGTCTGTCTCCGGGTCGGCATACTTGGTGCTGAAGCGGTAGGCGAAGTCATCCGCCTTCGTCCCGGAGGCGGTGGTGACGTTCCCATACGGGTCGTACGCGTAATGGGCCATGATCGAGCCGTTCGTTGCCACGTAGTCGCTGACGTTGCCGTTGGCGTCGTACGCGGGGAACCAGAGATCGGAAGACAAGGGGCCAACGACAGCCAGTAAGCCGCCGATCCCGCCGGCGCCTTGAAGCGTGCCGCTGAGGTCGAGGCCCCACACGTAACGGTTGGTTTCCGACGACGTGCTCTCCCTGATCATTGCCCAGCCGTCATACGCGAACTGGCGGGACGCGCCGTTGAAGGTCTTCTCCACGCGGCGCGACATGTAGTCGTACGCGTTCTCGACCGCGTTCGTGCCCCATTCCACGCGGATCAGCCGGTTCTCCGCGTTCCAAGCGTACGCCCGTTCCCCGTCGTTCGTGAGGTTTCCGTCGGGATCGTAGGACAGGTTAACCACGGAGGTCTCGGAGGACACCGATAGGTACTGGTTCAGCTCGTTGGCGATGTAGTCGTTGGTCGTCGCGTTCATCCGTGCCCATTGGCGGTTGCCGATAGGGTCGTAGCTGTAGCCGAAGCTGTTCGTCCCCATGACGCCCCCGATCAACTCCGACCGAGGGTTATAGTCAAAGAGGTTCGTGATGACATCGCTTATGTCCATGTCCGCCCGCTGGGTTCGACGACCCACTGCGTCGTTGATGTAGTCGAATCGCGAAACGACATTCGTGCTGAATCGGTTTTCGGCAGAGGCAAGCAATTCCCTGTCCGGCTCGTACGTTCGCGAGAAGGCGAACCCGGCGCTGTTTGTCCAGCCGGAGATGAGATCGGAATCGGGCAGATAGGAATAGGAGATCACGGACACGGATGAAGAGACGGAGGCGAAGCGACCGATCGCATCATAGCCGTACGTTACCGCGTAGTCCGAGTCCAAGCCGATGCCAGAAGGGCGGCCGAAAGTATCATAGCTTCTGGAGCGGGTGGTGCCGTCGGACTGTTGCTCTTCTACCAAGGCCAGTGTCGTGCCGTCGTAGACATTTGTCCGCGTGCCGAGCGCGTCGGTAATGGTTACCTGCCGGCCCAGGCGGTCGAAGGTGAACGAGACATCCGGCGTGTCATCTGAGTAGACGATGTTCGTGGGCTGGCCGAGAGAGTCGTACGAGTAATCGGTCGTCACGCCACGGGCCCAGGTCCGGCGGGCCAGGTGTCCCGCCGCATCGTATTGATAGGCTGGACCTTGGCCGTCGGCGTAGAGCTTGTTCGTCAGAAGTCCTGTGGCTTCGTCGTAGAGCCACGCGGTCATGTCCGGGCTTCCCGCCTCGTTACGCCAAGTCTTCATCTGGACCATCCGGCCGTACGCGTCGAAGGCGTAGGCCACCGGGTACGTCGCGCCCCACGTGTTGGTCATCTGACCCGAGAGGTTGTAGGCGACGTAGACTGTGTTGGTGAGCGGGTCGGTCACGGCAGTTCTGCGTCCGCTGTCGCTCTCGTAGCCGTACGACGTGCGGTTGCCCGCCGCGTCCTCGACATAGTCCACTTGTCCTTTGTCGTTGTAATGGGTCGTGCTCGTGCCAGTGCGCGGGTCGGTAGTACCCGTTCGCCGACCAAGCGCGTCGTACAAGTACAGATACCGAAGCCCCGTCTTGGTCTGAGAGGAGCGGAGAAGCCCATTGACCTTGGTCTGGACCTCGGTATTGGTCGAGTCCGGGTACCGAGTCGTGCGCACCGCCGTCTTCGTGTCCCGATTGATGGACAACGTGGTGACCGTGTCGTTTCCGAAGATGTCGGTCAGCACGCCTTCCTCGGCCTTGCAGGCGCAACCCGAACCACTGAACACCGTGCGCTGGACGGCAACAGTGACGCAGCCGCCTGTACCTTCTACGGGATAGACCTTGCGACGAGTCTCTCGCCACCAGACGTTGCTGAATTCGACAAATTGCATGTCCGTTTCCTGAATGCGATCCGCTGAGGCAAGATCGAGCGTGCCGTTGCCGTTGACATCCAGAGCGGAGCGAATGGAGTTCCCAAGTTCGTCGTATTCGTACAAGGTATCGGCCACCCCCGGAGTCGTACGGCGGATAGCCTGGCCCTTGGCGTTATAAAGGAACTCGTTGGTCGCAACGCCGCCACCGAAGGCCGGCTTCTCCGCCTTGATCGTTCGACCGAGCATATCCGTGGTCGTCTTCTCCCACATCGGGGAACTTGTGGACCCGATGTGAACCAGAGTCCATTGAGACCCATCAGCGTTGACGCCGTAGTCATAGTAGCGGGGCACAACGCCCGTGCCCGTGACGCTCTTGACACGGCCGTCGGGGTAGTTCTCGGTGATCTCTGTCGCTCCGCCGGGGTGAGTGACGATCGTGATTCTGCCGCCGGTCTCGTAGCCGTGGGTTGTGACCAGACCCGCCGGATCAACGGTCTTGGTCAGGCGACCGGCCAAGTCGTATTCGTTGCTTGTGACCAGACTCAGCCCTCCAGCCGAGACCATTTCGGTCAGCACGTTCCCCGCGGCGTCAGGGGCATACGTCCGGGTGATTTCGGGCTGCGCGGGATACTCACCGGCAGGCACGCCGTCCTTCGTCTCTGCCGTCTTCCGCCCCAGCGCGTCGTAGGCGTAGAACGTCGTGGTCCCGTCCACCTCCACGTCCGACTCCTTCCCGCAGCAGCCGGCGCCCCAGGAGCTCGACTTCGACGTGCCGTTGGCAAAGTGAGAGGCGGTCAGATTGAACAGCTCGTCGTACTCGTTGACCGTCCAGTCCATCAACTCATACTGACCGTTCCCGACGAAAACGAACGTCTCTTTGAGCACGTCTTTATTGAGACGGTTCACCACGATGACTTCACGGGTGGACCGGAAGGGGAGGCCGTACGAGTT
>CALMZY010000373.1 GCA_937870865.1 uncultured Lentisphaerota bacterium
TGCGGTACTTCTGCGCGCGCTCGCCGTCCCAGCTGCTGAACACGGCGTTGATGGACAGGCGGAGCTGCTCCATCGGGTCCTGCGGGAACGGCTTCTTGACCTTCTGCTGGTATACCTTCTTATAGACCTCGCAAAGCTCCTTGAGTTGGCCGGCGGTCAGGTCGGTGTCCTGCTTCGCGCCGTACTTCTCCTTCAGCTTGTGCATCTCGACTTCGTAGTCTTCGTGCGTCAGCCCGCTGGTCGGGCCCATGACGACGTCGCCGAACATGTCGATGAACCGGCGATAGCAGTCCCAGCCGGTGCGCTCGTTGCCCGTGGCCTTGATGAAGCCGAGGACGGACTTGTCGGTCAAACCGAGGTTCAGGACCGTGTCCATCATGCCGGGCATGGACACCGCCGCGCCGGAGCGGACGGACACCAACAGCGGATCGTCCGCCGCGCCGAGCTTCTTGCCCATCATCTTCTCGAGCTTGGCGAGCTGGGCCTTGACCTGGTCCCACATCCCCGCGGGATACTGGCCGCCATGCTTGCTGAAATACGCGCATGCTTCCGTCGAAATCGTGAAGCCCGGAGGAACGGGCAGATCGGCATTGGCCATCTCGGCCAGGTTGGCGCCCTTGCCGCCGAGGATCGCCTTCATCGACATGTCGCCTTGGGTGTTCTTCTTCCCAAACCCATAAAAGAAAACGTATTGCTTCTTCGAAACAGACTTAGCCATGTTCACTTTCTCCTGTCTTGTATTACTCCGGCTGCAATGTGGTTGAATTTGAGCCGGCACACTCTATCAGACCGCCCCCCTCTGTCAAGCGCGCCTCTGCAAACCGATATGGCCGCGTTTCGCCTCGCTCCCCACACGTATGGCGGGGTCAGTCGCCCGGTTTGTAGGATAATCGGAAATCGTCAACTTCTCGGTTGCCGGAACCGTGGCGCGAACATAGCTTCGGGAGGTTTGGCATGGGGGTAGTCATGGCGTCTCAAGGCTTACGTATTCTTGTCGCAGACGACCAGGAGAACATGCGCCAGCTGTTTGCGCGCGTCCTTGGCACCTTGGGATATTCCGTGGACATCAGCACCGACGGCCGGGATTGCCTCATCAAGTTTGCCCAGCAACGCTACGATATCGTGTTCCTCGATCTCATCATGCCTGAAATAGACGGCGAGACGGTTCTTCGCTGGGTAAAAGCCTATTACCCTCAAACCCAGATTGTCATCTCGTCGGTTCATGACGACGAGGCCGTGATCCGTTTAATGCTCTCGCTGGGAGCAACCGCCTACCTGGTCAAACCCTTCGCTGCGCACGAAATTCGAAACGTGGTGCGCGGCATCGAGAATCGCCGCACCGCCGCAGGTCTCGGCATGGTTGCCGCCGGCGCGTAGTCTTCTGCGTTCGTAATCATCTTCAAGTAAACGAGTTGCGCGTATTCTGTTCAAGTAGGGCGAAGCCTCCGGCTGAGCCCCGACCTCGCAGAGCGTCGGGACTCACCGGGGACGGTTCGCCCTGCCAGGAGTGGCGCGGGCTCTCCTACCTCGATCCCTTCTTGATCCAAATGGACAGGATGGCAATGTCGGAAGGATTGACACCTGAAATCCGCGATGCCTGCCCAAGATTGTCCGGCCGGATCTGCTTCAGCTTCTCGCGCGACTCGAAGCGCAGCGCCTTGATCTCGTCGTAGTTCACCCACGCCGGGATCTTCTGGTGCTCGATCTTCTCGGAGCGCTCGATCTGTCTCAGTTCCCGCTCGATGTAGCCCTCGTACTTCACGTTGATCTCAACCTGCTCGATCACCTCCGCCGGAAGATCACTCCGCCGCTCCGGAAGCTTGTCGTAGGTCGTTCCAGGTCTGCGCAGAGTCTGCGCCAGCGATGCGCCGTTAACGAACACCCTCTGCAGCCTGGCGATCTCTTCTTCGACCTCCGCAGCCAATGCGCGAGTCCGTTCAATGACTTGCGCCGGAACAATTCCAAGGCGCTCAGCCGTTTCTACAAGTCGTAGTAAAACATTATCCTGACGCAAGATAAGACGATGCTCAGCGCGTGATGTGAACATCCGGTACGGCTCGTTTGTCCCCTTGGTCACGAGGTCGTCAATGAGAACTCCTAGATAGGCTTCGTTGCGACTGAGCACCAAGGGCTCGCGTCCAAGAATCTTCAGCGCCGCGTTCGCGCCCGCAACGAACCCTTGACCAGACGCCTCCTCATATCCGGTCGTTCCATTGATCTGTCCGGCAAAGTACAAGTTCTCGACGAGCTTGGTCTCAAGCGTGTGGTGAAGCTGGGTCGGATCCGAGAAGTCATACTCGATCGCGTACCCCGGCTTCAGGAAGACAGCGCGCTCCAGCCCAGGGATTGAATGGATCATCTCAACCTGCACATCCTCCGGGAGGCTGTTGGATGTCCCGTTCGGATAGACCTCGACCAAATCGCGGCCCTCTGGCTCGATGAAGACGTGGTGCGAGTCGTGGTGCGCAAACTTGACGATCTTGTCCTCAATCGACGGGCAATAACGTACACCAGTACCCTCGATCAGCCCGCCGTACAACGCGCTTTCTGTGAGGTTATTGCGAATAATGTCGTGCGTATATTGCGTTGTATGAGTTAGATAACATGGAATCTGATTTGAACCTGGAGGCCATGGAATCAGGGCGGATGGCGATTGTTCCACGTGGAACGGGAAGCTGGAGTCCAAAGTCGAAAGTCCAAGGTCCAATGGTGGCGTTATCGATCTGACATCCAGACTTTGGACTTTAGGCTTTGGTCTTTGGACTTCCTCGCCCTGTTCCACGTGGAACATCTGCTGGGCGTGCCTCACCTCGTACGAGAAGAACGGCGGCGGTTCGAGGCCGGGCTGCGCCTTCATCCTGCTGTAATCCACGCTGTCCTTATGCAGCCGCGGCGGCGTGCCGGTCTTCAACCTCGCCATTCTGAATCCGAGGCTGCCTATGGATGCGCTCAGGCCGTTTGAGGCCCGTTCTCCAAGCCGGCCGCCCTCCAAAGCCCTCTTTCCTATGAAGATTCTGCCGCCCAGGAATGTGCCGGCCGCGACAACGACGGCGCGCGCCTTGATGATGGATCCATCCTCGGTTCGTACGCCGACAAGGCGGCCGCTGGCGGTTTCGATTCCATCAACGAGTGCCTCGACGATGCACAGGTTCGAGGTCTTCTCCAGCACCGAGATCATTCGTCGCGGATACGCCGCCTTATCGCATTGCGCGCGGTTTGCCTGGACGGCCGGACCCTTTCTCGTGTTCAGAACTCTGAACTGGATCCCGGTATAGTCTGTGTTGCGCGCCATCTCGCCGCCAAGTGCGTCCAGTTCGAAAACAATGTGCGACTTCGCCATGCCGCCGATCGATGGGTTGCAGGACAGGCGCGCGATGGCTGATCGGTCCATCGTAATGAGAGCCGTCTTTGCGCCGAGCCTGGCAGAGGCCAATGCCGCTTCGCATCCGGCGTGTCCGGACCCGACAACAACCACGTCAAAACTATCACGCGAGGCAGTCATAAGTAATTGGTAACCACATACAAACAACGCAATTTACAGAATCATTTACAGCAGAATCATTCTGTTTTGCAGAGCAGCATCCAACCAAATGATTCTGCCAACAATGATTCTGTCGCACAGGACGCTCATTTCCCAACACAGAATCGGCTGAATATGCTGGCGAGAAGCTCGTCGTGATAAACCTTGCCGGTGATCATGCCCAGATTTTCGAGGGAGTCTCTGATCCGGTCTGCCGCAAGCACAACATTTCCTGCTTCGTCGCGGATCAGCGACAGGGCTTCGCGGATTCCGCCGCGCGCCTCGACGAGCAGTCGGCGGTGTCGCTCTGATATCGACGCATGTGGAACAGCACTGAGTGAAATTCCGGACGTGAGTTTTCCAATGACGGCGCGGCGTACTTCATCCACGCCGCCGCCGGTGAGCAGACTCGTGCGGACAACGGTCGCGTCTTTGAGCTGCTCGGATCGGACGACCTGGCCGAGATCCACCTTATTAAGGACAACAACACACTTCTCGGATTTCATCGCGGCAAGGTGGTCTCGGTCATCGTCGTCGAGCGCCTTGGAAGCGTCGATGAGATAGAGATGAAGATCGGATTTCTGAATGTGCGCCCGCGCGCGGCGGACGCCTTCCTGTTCGACCTCACACTCGGTTTCGCGCAGGCCGGCGGTGTCCACAAGACGCAGAGGAATGCCCTCGAGAACATACTTCTCTTCAATCGTATCCCTTGTTGTGCCAGGCACTTGCGATACAATCGCGCGATCGCGTCCGAGCAGGGCGTTGAGCATGGTTGATTTGCCGACATTGGGTTTGCCGGAGATAACCACGAGGGCGCCCTCGCGCAGAATGTGTCCTTCGTCCCAGGTCGAAAGAAGTTGACCGATGCGCTCGTCCGCAGTGTTCAGCCGTTGAAGAAGTTCAGGAAGAGCAGTCGCCGGTAACTCGTCGTCCGGGAAGTCGAGCGTTGCCTCGACGTCGGCGGCGATGCTTACAAGGAAGTCGTACAACTCGTTGAAACTGCGGCTGAGTTTTCCTTCCAGTTGCTCAACGGCCGCGGCGGCCGCGCGCTCCGATCCTGCGTGCACGAGGTCGAGAACGGCTTCGGCCTGGACGAGATCGATTCTTCCATTAATGAATGCGCGCTTTGTAAACTCGCCGGGCTCGGCCGCGCGCGCGCCGGCATCGAGAACGCGGCGCAGAATCCGCTTCGCCGCCACGTTCCCGCCGTGTCCTTGGATTTCTATAACATCTTCCGCCGTATAGCTTTGCGGAGCCCGCATGATCAACAGCACGACATCGTCCAACTCGTTTCCATCCGCATCATCCACGTGCCCGTGCACGATCGTGTGTGTCGCGCGCTCGGAAGGTTTCGGCGCGGCGGAGCGAAATACTTCATCGGCAATTCTCAGCGCATCCGGTCCGGAGACGCGCACGATCGCGACGCCGCCTTCGCCGGGCGCTGTCGCGATGGCCGCAATGGTGTCATCGAAACTGCTCATGCCGCGCGGGATTATGCCGCGAAAAGGCGCAAAGGGCACAAAAAAAGAGCAGAGCGATGGCGACACCTCATTTCTTCCAACGGTTGGAAAAACGACCGCAATTTTTTCCAAGCATTGGAAAAATCAGCGCGGCCGGTTGTGGCGGAAGCAATGCACGAGGTGGTCGTTGACGATGCCGCCGGCCTGGAGAAACGCGTAGCAGATCGTGGTGCCCACGAAGGTGAAGCCATTTTTCTTCAGGGCCTTGCTGATGGTGTCGGACAGCGGCGTGGAGGCCGGGATCTGCTTGAGCTGCGTCCACGAATTGCGCACGACCTTTCCTTGGGTGAAGGACCAGATGAACTTGTCGAAGCTGCCGAATTCTTTCTGGAGTTTCAGGAACGCATGCGCGTTCTTGATCGTGGCGCGGATCTTCAGGCGGTTGCGGATAATGCCCGGATCGCGAAGCGCCTTCCGGATTTCCGCCTCGGTCATCTTCACGATTTTGGCGGGAACGAAATTGTGGAACACGCGGCGGAAGGCCTCTCGCTTGTGCAGGACTGTCCGCCATGAAAGTCCTGCCTGGAACGCGTCGAGCACGATGAACTCGAACCACTTCCGGTCGTCGTGAACGGGCACACCCCATTCCTTGTCGTGGTAGCGGAGCATCAGGGCGTCGTCGCCCATCCAGCCGCATCGGCGCTTGTCGTTGGCTTTCATCGCTGGAACACAGAAACACGGGGGAGGGCGCGAATCAATATCAACGGCAAAAAAACTGTGTTTTCTCCTTAACTGGCGGGCCTTTCATGCGTATATATGGGACCGGTACCTTTTTTATATTGACTCAGTCCGGAAAAACCGGCATTTTGTCGCGCCACAGATTGAAGATGAAGTGAGTGCGTTGGCGGTTGTGAGCCGCCAACAATGAAAACAGCCGCTATCAAAGTTGTAGCATGAAGTCCTAGCGGTTCAGCCCATCACCAATTAGTATAAGGCGCACTTTGTCGAATCTGGAGGATTTATGAAGCACACATCTGAAAAGGTCAGCTACACCCTCGGCCGGTCCGGGGAGTTCATCATCGAGAATTACAACTGCGCGAAACCGTTCGCGAGTTTCTTCCCAGGCATCGCGGGCCCTCACGGCATTCCGATGTGGGTGTTCTATGTGAATCGCGCGCAGTGCGTTTGCAGCATCGGCATCGAGGACAAGGAGCATCCGATCATGGAGTTCCTGTCCGCGAACGGCGCGTACCAGCTGACCTCCACGCAGGGCTTCCGGACCTTCGTCAAGATCGGCACGGGCTCGACGCCTCGCTTCTACGAGCCGTTCCAGCGGCACGCGACCGACGCGGGCATGGATCTCACGCAGAAGATGATCATTTTCCCGGCGCAGCTGACGCTCGAGGAAGAGAACCGCACGCTGGGCCTGAAGTTCACCGTCGATTTCTTCAACATCCCGGAAGACAACTACGCGGGCCTCGTCCGCGTCCTGCGCATCGAGAATCTCGGGAAGAAGCCGGTGAGCATGGAAGTGCTCGACGGACTGCCGCTGATCATTCCGTATGGCGTGGACAACTACAACCTGAAGCACATGCGCCGCCTGGTCGAATCGTTCGTCGAGACGGTCAACTACAGCGAGACGGGCATCCCGTACTTCAAGAGCAAGGTGAAGCAGGAGGACAAGCCGGAAGTCACGCGGATCAAGGAAGGCAACTTCTACGTGGGTTTCGTCCCCGGCAAGGGCGGCTCGAAGGTGGTTTCGCCGATCGTGGACCCGGAATGGATTTTTGGTTCGCTCACGGGCTACAGCCATCCGATCCTGTTTGCCAACGAGACTCCTTTCCGCATCCGGCCGGGCCAGCAGCTCGAGAACCGGCTCCCGTGCGCCATGGGGCTGACCAGCACGACCATCGCGGCGGGCAAGACGTACACGTACGGCTCGATCATCGGAAGCGCCACCAGCGTGGACGCGCTGAACCGTCTTGTGCCGCGCGTCACGAAGTGGAGCTACGTCGAGAAGAAGCAGAAGGAGAACGCGGACCTGATCGAGCAGGTGACGCAGTACAACTTCACGCAGTCGAGCTCGCGGCCGTTTGACCTGTACGCGAGGCAGAACTTCCTGGACAACACGCTGCGCGGCGGTCTCCCGATCTCGCTGCACGACGACGACAGCACGACGACGATCCACCTGTACTCGCGCAAGCACGGCGACCTGGAGCGCGACTACAACGACTACCGGCTGTCGGCCACCAACTACTCGCAGGGCAACGGCAACTTCCGCGACGTGAACCAGAACCGCCGCAACGACCTGTTGATCAATCCGGACGTGCGCGAGGGCAACGTGGAGCATTTCTACAACCTGCTCCAGCTCGACGGGTTCAACCCGCTCGTGGTCAAGGTGACGAGCTTCAGCGTGAAGAACCGCAAGGCGCTGGACAAGGTTCTGCGCAAGGCGATTCCCGCGAAGAACTTGAAGACCGTGCAGGGCTTCTTCGTCCAGCGGTTCGCGCCGGGCCAGCTTATGTCGTTCCTGAACGACCGCCGGATCAAGCTGCTGATGGATCCCGACGCGTTCATCGGCAAGGTCCTGGGCGCGTGCTCGAAGCACCAGGAAACCGATTTCGGCCACTGCTACTGGAGCGACCACTGGATCTACAACCTCGACCTGCTTGAGAACTATCTGGCGGTCCATCCCGAGAAGCGCCGCTACATCCTGATGGACAAGAAGAGCTTCACGTTCTTCGACAACACGCACCGCGTGCTTCCGCGCGACGACAAGTACGTCGTGTGGGATGGGCTGCCGATGCAGCTGGGGGCGGTGACCGTCGACGCGGAGAAAGAGAGCATGATCAAGCAGCGGTCGTCGGACCCGTACGAGGTCCGGACGCGCTTCGGCAAGGGCGAGATCTACCGCACCACGCTGATCAACAAGATGATCTGTCTCGCGGCCAACAAGCTCGCGTCGTTGGATCCGTTCGGCGTCGGCATCGAGATGGAGTCCGACAAACCGAACTGGTACGACGCCTTGAACGGACTGCCGGGACAGCTCGGGTCAAGCATCTGCGAAACGCTGGAGCTGAAGAGGATGATTCTCTTCATGCTCGACTCGCTTGACGAGGTCGTGGATCACAAGCCGGTCAGCTGGACACTCTTCGCCGAGTGCGAGGAGCTGATCGCGCACCTGCACCGCCTGTTGAAGGAGTATTTCTCGAGCAAGGATCCGGACCGCGATTTCAACTTCTGGGACAGGGCCTGTTCGGCGAAGGAGGAATACCGCGCCAAGACGGCCCTGGGTCTCAGCGGCAAGGAAGAGACCCTCCACCTGAACACCCTGCGGGAGTTCCTGGAGCTGGCCCTGGCCAAGATCGACCTGGGCATCGACAAGGCGTGGGACAAGAAGCAGAAGATTCTCAACACGTACTTCATCAACCGGCCTGTGGCCTACGACCTGATCACGGAAGCCGGACCGGGCGGAAAGAAGATCGTGAAGAAGAACCGCAAGGGCCTGCCGTGCTTCCGCGCGCGGAAGTTCAAGCAGATCGCCCTGCCGCTGTTCCTCGAGGGGCCCGTGCATTTCCTGAAGATCGAGCGCGACGCGGGCACGTGCCGCGACCTCGCGCGGCGGATCCGCGCCAGCGGGCTCTACGACCGCAAGCTGAAGATGTACAAGGTCAACGAGTCGCTCGTGGACCAGCCGATGGAGATCGGCCGCACGCGGATTTTCTCGCGCGGCTGGCTGGAGAACGAGTCGATCTGGATGCACATGGAGTACAAGTACCTGCTCGAGCTCCTGCGCAGCGGGCTGTACGCCGAGTTCTACAACGACTTCAAGACCATGCTCATCCCGTTCCTGAAGCCGGAGACCTACGGCCGCAGCATCCTGGAGAACTCGTCGTTCATCGCCAGCAGCGCGAACCCGGATCCGAACATCCACGGCACGGGGTTCGTGGCGCGGCTCAGCGGCTCGACCGCCGAGTTCATTCACATCCTGCTGCACATGGCGGCGGGCGACAAGCCCTTCCGGATCAGCAGCCGCGGTGAACTGGAATTGGAATTCCGACCGGCGCTTCCGGGCTGGCTCTTCACCCGCGAAGCGGGGGAGTCGTCGCTCTGGGTCCGCGGCAAGCGGCAGAGGGTCGACTTCGCGGCAAATACGTTCTCCTTCATGTTCCTCGGCGGCATCCTGGTGACATATCACAACCCGCGCCGGCGCGACACGTTTGGCGCGCAGGCCGTGGAGCCGACGCGCTGGAAAGTGACCGATTTGAACGGGAAAACGACGGTCGTTGAGGGCAGTACGATCAGCGGCGCGCTCGCGCGCCAGATCCGCGACCGCAAAATCGCCAGGATTGAAATCGAGTTGGGCTAACCGCGAATTCACACGAATCAACACGAAGACGGCGGAAGGCTGGAATCGTTCAATTTGTGTCAATGCGTGTCCATTCGTGGTTTGCCGAGAAAGGACCGGGCCATGTCAGACGCAAAGCAGATCGCCTTCGATAAACACAGTTTCATCATCCGCGGGAAACGCGAGTTTCTGATCGGCGGCGAATTCCACTACTTCCGGACACCGAGCGATCTCTGGGAGGACCGGCTGATCAAGATGAAGCGCACCGGCGCGAACTTGGTCACCACCTACATCCCGTGGAACTGGCACGAGCCCGTCGAGGGTAAACAGCGGTGGGACGGCGAAGCCGACCTGCGGCGGTTCGTCGAGCTCTGCACGAAGCACGGACTGTTCGTCGTCGTGAAGCCCGGCCCGTACTGCTGCGCGGAATGGGATTTCGGCGGGCACCCGGACTGGCTGTTGAGCAAGAACATCCCCCTGCGCGTCCTGAACGACAAATACCTCGAGTATGTCCGCGGCTGGTACAAGAAGGTCGCGGAGGTCATCAGCCCGTACCTCGCCACGAAGGGCGGCAACATCATCTGCATCCAGGTCGAGAACGAGTACGACCACC
>CALMZY010000374.1 GCA_937870865.1 uncultured Lentisphaerota bacterium
CATTGCGTGGGGGGCGGTTCCCGTCAACCCCGGACGCCTTCGGACGCGGGCGGACGCCGCCATTGTCTCCTTCGCGGGGCCGGCGGCGAATCTCCTGCTCAGCCTTCTTTTCGGAGCCGTGGTCGGGGCGCTGTCGCTGGCGAGCGATCCCTCAACCAGTCTCGTCATCCGTTTCTTTGTCTATGGATGCATCGCGAACGCCGTGCTCTTTGTTTTCAACATGCTGCCGGTGCCGATGTTCGACGGCTGGTCCATCTTCTCCCTGTTCATCCCGGCCATGCACGATGTGGATGCTCAGAAGGCGCAGAACATCTCCCTGTTCGTGCTGGTGATCGTGTTCATCACGCCGTTGGGCGGCCTGATTTGGGGCGTTGGAACGGCTCTCGCGGGCGCGGTGATGTCTTCCTGGGCGCGCTTCTTCGGCTTGTTCTTCTAGAACCCGTCGGGGGGTCACTCCGAGGATTTCAACGCGTCGATCTCGGCGCGGAGCGTGTGGCCGGAGCCCGCCGAGAAACCGACGAAAACCAAGCCGCCGAACAAGCTCCAGATCACGCTGCCGAGGTAGACCATCAAGGACATGGAAATCGAGTAGTGGGCGTCCACGTCGATGGCCTGGTACATGGTGATGAAAAGGCCTTCGCGGACCCCGAGGCTGCCGGGGGTGATGGGAACCGCCGCAATCACGCTGATGATGGGGAAAAGCGTGAAGCAATCCAGCAGGGATTGTTCGACCTGCAGGCTCTTTCCAAAGCTGTAGCAGGCGAGCGTCAGAAAGGCCAGGTTCAGCATGGAAAGCCCGAGCGAGACCAGCACCACGCGCGCATGGCCGCGGTACAGGTACACGGCGTCGTACGCGCGGCGGATGAGCGGGCCGAGGCGCGTATCCGTTTCGAGCCGTTGGAAGAAGGGCCAGTGTTCGAACAGGTTTCTCCGGAAAAGCGCGAACAGGGCGACCACGGAACCGAGGAGGAACGCGAGCATCAGGAAGCCGGGGACGCGGGTTCCCTGGTGATCGAGGAACAGCGGAATGCGCAGCGCGATCATCACGCAGCAAAAGGCGATGGTCGCGAACAGGCCCAGGGCGCGGTCGACAAACACAGTGGACGCGGCCTCGGCCCTGCGGCCCGGGGTATCGGAAACGTAGTAGGCGCGCGCCACGTCGCCGCCGCAGGCCCCCAGCATGAACGCGTTAAAGAACTGGCCGATGAAGAAGATGCTGAACACGCGGCTGAACGGAAGGGGGAGGCCCTGCGCAGCCAGAATTTCCTTCCATCGGAACACGCCGGCAAGGAAGCCCAGGAACGTCAGGATGAGGCCCGCGATCCACCAGGGCCAGCGGGCGGCGGTCTGCGCGAGAATGCTCCAGAGGGTGCGGATGTCCAGCCGGTCCACGATGTAGACCATGATGGCGGCGCAGATGATCACGCGCACCGCCAACCCAAGCCGTTTCGATGCCCCCTTGATGCTCATGCGTGCCGGTCAGGTTTGCCGCTCAATATCAGCCAGAACATCGGCCAGTGTTTCTGAAAGCCCGATCCGGGGTTCCCATCCCAGTTCCTTCCGGACTCTCGAGGCGTCGAGGCGGGGCCGGGCGTCCAACGGCCGGTACAGGTCGGGGTCCACAACGATCTCCGGACTCACCCCGGCCAGCCGGCAGAGTTCGTCCAGGATCACGGAGATCTTCACCAGTTTCTCGGAGGACACGTTGTAGGCTTTTCCCGTGTGGCCCCCTTCGATGATCAGGCGGTACGCGTGCGCGACATCCCGGACATCCGTGAAATCCCTCTCGCATTCGAGATTCCCGACTTTGAGCACGGGGTCCGCCTTCTTCCTCGCGATGTTCACGATCTGTTGCGCGAACGCCGAGGTCACAAAATGGGAAGACTGGCCGGGGCCGATATGGTTGCCGGGTCGGGCCGTCATGATATGCACGCCGTAGCGGCGCGCGTAGAGGAGCGCCGAGAGGTCCGCGGCCATCTTCGACACGGCGTACAAGTTGTCCGGAGTCAGGGGCGCGTCTTCGGAGAAGGGGTGGGTGCCGGGTACGCGCCCATAGACCTCGGCGGAGGTGACGACGAGCATGCGCGCCGTCGCGGCGGCGGAATGAAACGCCTGGAGCAGGTTGATCGTCCCCAGGAGGTTCACGGAAAACACGAGTTCGGGGTCGATCCAGCCCATGGGGACGAACGCGATGCCCGCGAGGTGGATGCAGGCGTCCGGCGTCAGTTCCGCGACCAGCTTTTTCAAAGCCGGGGCGTCCCGAAGATCGACCGTGTGAACCTCCACCGGGAGCGGGTGTGCGGCGGCGGGCTTGACCGCATCGCAGGCCAGAGGCGTGTGACCGGCGCGCATCAGTTCGTCGAGGACATGTCGTCCGACGAACCCGCACGCGCCTGTCACGAGGATTCGCACGGTTACGCCCTCATCTGGGCCTTGTAGCGGGCCAAGTCGGCTTCGACCATCATGTGCACCAGACCCTTGAAGTCCACCTCCGGCTTCCACCCGAGCATCTTCTTTGCCTTCGAGGAATCGCCCAGCAGGTGATCCACTTCGGCGGGCCGCAGGAGTTTGGGATCCGTGACGACATAGTCTTCCCAGTGCAGTCCGACGCTCGAGAACGCCAGTTCGAGGAACTCCTTCACGGAGTGATTGGTGCCCGTCGCGATCACGTAGTCTTCCGCGTGATCCTGCTGGAGCATCATCCACATGGCGCGGACGTAATCGCCGGCGAAGCCCCAATCGCGCTTGGCCTCGACGTTGCCCATGGGAAGTTTCTTCGCGAGGCCCAGCTTGATCTGGGCGACGGCGTCGCTGATTTTACGCGTGACGAACTCCTTGCCGCGCCTCGGGCTCTCGTGGTTGAAGAGAATTCCGGAAACGGCAAACAACCCGTAGCTTTCCCGGTAGTTGACGGTGATGTGATGGCCGTACGCCTTGGCCACGCCGTACGGGCTGCGCGGGTGGAACGGCGTCGTTTCCTTCTGGGGCACTTCGCGCACCATGCCGAACATCTCGCTGCTGGACGCCTGGTAGAACTTCGCCTTCGGGCAGACCTGGCGCATGGATTCGAGGACGCGGGTGACGCCCATGGCGGTGAATTCCCCGGTCAGGACGGGCTGGGTCCAGGACGTGGGGACAAACGACATGGCGGCGAGGTTGTAGATTTCGTCGGGGCGCACCTCATCGAGCATCTTCATCAGCGCTACCTGGTCGAGCAGGTCCGCCTGCATGAGCGTTACGCGATCCTTGATGTGCGCGATGCGGTCGAACGTTTCCGTGCTCGACCGCCGCACCATGCCGTAGACCTCGTAGCCCTTCTCCAGCAGAAAATCGGCCAGGTAGGATCCATCCTGCCCGGTAATGCCTGTAATCAGCGCTTTCATAGTTTGGCCCATTCGTTCTTCGTTCATTGCACGGTCATTCCCAAGCCTGCCGAAGGATGCGCAAGGCTTCAACCACGTTCTCCCCCGGTGTCTGGGGTGCCGGTTCAATTACCCGGATTATATCCCCCTTGGCAAACTTTTTCAGCGCGGCAAAATCAACCTGTCCCTCCGGCGGGAGAAGATGGTCCATGGCCGGGGGGATGACGTCGTGAATGTGGGTCCCGGCCAGGTACGGCTGGAGCCGTTCCATCCATCGTTCCTGGTTGATGAACCCGAGGTTCTGGCGGACCTGGCCGTGCCCGATGTCGTGCCAGTAGCGCAGGCCTTGGGGCGCGTATTGACTGCAGAGGGATTCCATTTCCAGCTCCGTGGGGATGGCTTCCCACGTGGGAAGATTCTCCAGGGCCACCCGCACCCCGGTTTCCGCGATCACCGGGAGCAGCTGCTCGATGCCCTCCAGCCGGATTGCGGCCGCGCTCTCTCCCCGCCCGGCGGCGTGGTTCACCACCACCGCGATCGTGGCGTAGGCGAGGTCGCGCTCGCGCGCGAGCACGGCCTCCGGCATGCCCGTCATCCCCACG
>CALMZY010000375.1 GCA_937870865.1 uncultured Lentisphaerota bacterium
GATGGCCCTGACGCTGATCGACACAGTGGTGACCTACCCGATGTCCGGCCGCTTCGAGATCGAATTCCGCGCCACCGATATCAGCACGTTCTCGGTGACCAACGTAGACTTGAATTTCTCGTTCATTGTTACCGGCCGGTAGGGGGTGCGGTCATCCGCGATCGCCTACGGCCGTGCGCGCAGGCGATAATGCCGATTCGCCGCGTCGACGGCGTCCGTCCACGAATTCACCGGGGCGGAGATGTCCTTTGTCAACTCCTGCCAGCCGGTCAGCAGATTCGTGGAGCCGTCGATGGCATACACGCGGCCGCTGACGGCGTTCCAGTGGATGATTTTTCCAAGGGTTGGAAAATTCGTCTGCGACACTTCCAAACATTGGAAAAACGACGCACCGTTCGTCGGGTCGGTGCCCGCGTAGTACTCCTCCCAGGTCGCGACGTGATCGCCGTCGGCGTCGTTCGTCGCCGCGGCGTCGAAGTCGTTCGTCCAGCCGTTGTCCGCGAGCCACGCCTTCGGCACGCCATTCGTCGCGGTCTCGACGTTCATCACGTAGACGGCGATTCCGGTGGGCGTGTACTGCACCGTCCAGCCGAACCAGGGGGGAAGCTCCTCGGACCCGAAGACGGCGTTCCAGTTGGTGTACGTGATCAGCCAGAATTCCTGCCCCGCCTTCGGAAGAAAGCCGGTTGCCCGGGTGACGGTCAGCGTCCCGAAGTTGTTGTACTTTCCGAGCACGGCGAGCTGGTCATGCCCGGAGCCCGGCGGGTCGCCCGCGAGCTTGAACGTCAGCCGGCCGGTGATTTGCTGGCTGAAGGATCCATCCACGACAATCTGCCCCGGAGAGGCCGGGGTTCCGAAGGTAACCGTGCCGTGATTGACGAACGATGCGGAGTCCACCTTCACGGTTCCCACGCCGCTCACCATCGCGTTTGTGCCGACCCGCAATCCGTCCGCGAAACGGAAGGAGCCGCCTCCGAGCCTCAGCACGGCGGTATTCGCGCCGCCGGCGAGCAGGGGCACGCCGTTGGAGACCTCGGCCGAACCGATCGAAAGCATCCCGCTCTCGAACGCCATGCGGCCGGTGGCGTTCGTCATCACCAGTGCGCCCGCCCGAATCACGCCGCCCCGCAGTTCGTTCGTCCCGTTGATCACCCACAGGTTGGAGCGCACGTTCAGGGCCCCACCGGGGTAGACGGCAGCGACGTTGTTCGACCCGCGATCCCATCGCCGGCCGACCTGCAGATCCCCGTCCACGTACACCGCGCCGCCGTTCGTGATCTCGAGCCGATTGTTGACGTAGTTGCTGAAGGTGGACCCGATGTTCAGGTTGGCCCGGTTAGTCCACACGGTGCCGGCGCCCTCCACGATGGCGACATTCCGCGAGCCGCGTGCGCCGATGTCGCTCGACGTGGCCAACTCCACGTACGCGCCGTCCCGGACATCGAAGCGGTTGTCGCTCGATTGAAAACCGATCATGTAGTTGTCGGCCGAAATAAAACGGGAGCCGATGCCGGCGACACGCATCGTGTTGCTGTCTGCGCCCGCGTTGAAACCAAGGGATCCGCCGCCAGCCGTGCGGACTGTCGCGCCGCTGCAGATGAGGATCGAGTTGCCCGATCCGTAAAACGTGTGGAGCGTGCCCGTGCAGACGAGCAGGGAGCCGGGATCGGTGACCACGAGGCGGTTGGCGCCCCCGCCGTTGGCGGACAACTCGACGGTCTCGGCATACACGGCGCCGCCGCGCTCGCTGCGCAGGCTGTTATTGGTGCCGAGGCGGCCAATGGCGAGAGTCGTTGTGTTCGACCAGACGCTGCCCGGCCCGCTGACGACGGCCTCGTTGTTCGACGACGGCCCGTAGTAGCCCAGCACCGCGTAGCCGTCCTGAACGATCCCCCCGTTCGTGATCGTGAGCCGGCTGCCGGAGGCGCCGTCGCCGACTTCGAGGAAGTTCGTGAACACCAGCCGCCCGCCGTCCACAACCAGCTTGCTGCCGGATGCGTTCGTGAAGCCAACGTAGCCGCGGTCGGCGCAAACCATTCCGCCGTCCGCG
>CALMZY010000376.1 GCA_937870865.1 uncultured Lentisphaerota bacterium
GTCCTCGGAATACGCGATCACAGGCGCATCATTACCATCCAGGGCAATGTCCGGCATATTGCCGGCCGAACGGCCCTCGACGCCTATGCCCTTCATGATCACGAGCGAGAAATCCTGCGGACCCTGGGGAACGTTCAAGCCCCGGACCTTGACCGTGTACGTGCCCGGCACAGCATCCGGGATGACGATATTTTCAACGTTGTTGAAGCGGTCGCCATAGTAGCTCGCACCGGGTTCGGAAACCTTCACGGAATGGACGCCATCATAGGAAAACAGATTGCCGACATAGCCGTTTCCGCCCGGCGCGAACACCACGAGATCAAGATCGTTCACCAACTGAACGCCGTTGCCCGGCGTGCCGGGGTAATCCGTCCAAGCCAGCGTGATCTTCAGACTGCCCTCTCCCGCGCCGACCTGAACCTGGTAGCTGTACCAATCGCCGGTCCCCAGCGAACCCGTCTGATCCTGGTCGAGGCAGACCAGCGTATCCGACGAATGAACCCTCATGCCGTCCACGGACCGGACCACGTTCAGCAAGCCCCATCCCTGGTCCACGATCGAAAGATCGCCGGACCACTGGGGATACTTGTAAACGAGAGAATTGAGCATGCTGGCGCCGTTGACCATCATCGCTTTCATCATCGCCGGGCTCGGCGATTTCGGATAGGCATTGGTGTACCACTGGTAGATCAGGGCCGCGCCGCCCGCCGCGAGGGGCGTCGCCATCGAGGTTCCATTGAAAAAGGCGAAGTTCGTTCCGGAATCCACATTGCCGTATCGGTAGTCGCCGATGTACGGGTTCTCCCGGAGGTCGTCAAAAACTGCCTCGTGGGTTTGAATGGACAGGACATACGTTCCGGGCGCGACAATATCCGGCTTGACGCGCTTGTCGGTGGCAGTCACCGGGCCTCTCGAACTGAATTCGGCAACCTGCCAGTCTGTATCCGTTCGTTCGCGGGAATTGACTCGATACTCCGCATTCGTGCCCGACGCGACATAAATATCCAACAAATTGTCTGCGAAACGCGGTTGTTCGACGGCTCCAACCGTGATGACGTTCTTCGAGTTGCCGGGCTGGCCGACCGTGCCGGGCGTCCCCCCCATGCCGTCCCTGTTGCCATTCCCGTCGTTGCCCGCGGAGAAGAACACGATGTACTCCTGCTCCCCGGCAAGAGTGGAATCCGCATCCCGGACCAGCGCATCCCACGTCGCGCACGCCGTCCCGTATTCATATACAGAGTTGCCCCAGCTGTTGTTCGAAATCCGGGCGCCCTTGGAATAGGCGAGACGGGCCTGTTCTTCGAACGAGAAGCTGATGAAGTCCTCCAGCATCACGACCTGCGCCTTCGGAGCCACGCCGGCAAACCGATTGGTCGCGTACGGGCCGACTCCGGAACCGGGCGACTTCACCACCGTGGCGGAAAGTGCGCCGTTGCCGAGGATGGAACCTGACACATGCGTGCCGTGCCCATCCGCATCGCCCGGAAGCCCTTCCGTGTACCCATCGGGCCTTACCTCGTAATAGGCAATCCGGGTATTGAGATTGGTCGAGGTCGGCAATGACTGGTTGATGGCAAAACCCGGATTGAAGTAATCAATTCCTGTATCGGTGACGTTCACAATGACGCCTTCGCCGGTCAACGTCGGATGCAGAGCCTTGAGGGACGGCCCGCGTATCCGCTTGCTGCCCAGATCGTTCATCGGCTTGGCAAGGACCTGAGGCTCCACCCATTGAACGGCATCGACCTTCATGATGGATTTCAGCAGATCCGGATTCGCCCTGACGGTCAGGATTGTTCGGCCGTCGGTGGTCTTTTCGCTCAGCACCTCGGCGCCCATGCTCTCAATCCCGCTCCGAGCCTGCGCGCCCCGGAACGACATGACATTGAACACGCCGTTCGTCACGGATTGGACGGTCTGCTCGTCGGGAGTGCCCGCGAGGTACGAAAGGACCGCGGCGCTCATCTTGTAATAAGGATGATACGGCTCGACGAAGATCACCCCCGACAGGGCCTTGATCGCCGCCAGCTGCGACGGCTTCGCGTGAACCGCATACGAGAAGTTAGGGACGTAATGGCTGATCGTCGCGCCGGCCCCGGCCAGCGCCGCCTGCTCCGCGCCCGAGACCGGATGGTCGAACTGGACAATGTAGTATTCCGTGTCCTCGGGGGCCTTGAAATCGGCGGGCACGTCCACCGACTTGCCTGAGGCCGCGGCGGCTTCCGTGTCGATCATCGCGTTCTGGAGCAGGATGGACTTCGAATCGCGGCGGAGCAAATCGCGGGTGGCTTTCTTCGAGTTGGTCAACACGCCGCGCGCATTGAGCTTCGCCTCTTCCTCGGCGGTGCGTTCCGCGACCGGCTCCGCCATCGCCGGCGCGATCTCGTCCTGCTGCGAGGTGATCGATGCCTGGACCAGCTTGAAGCCGTCCCCGTCGCGTTCGTAGATCATCGCCTGGCTCTTCGTCAGCGCCGCGAGCACGTCCTCGAGCGTCGCGCCCTTGAGATCGATCGTGACCTTCTCGTCCAGGTTCGGGTCGATCTGGAACCGGGCGCCGCTGACGGCGGCCAACTGCTCGAGAATTTCGTTCAGCGCCGCGTCCCGGGCGTTCAACGAGTACACCCCGC
>CALMZY010000377.1 GCA_937870865.1 uncultured Lentisphaerota bacterium
AAACGACTGCGGTACCAGAAGCCCTGTCCCGGCTGGACAAATACGTTCGTTGCGAGCCCCGCCGAACTACGCCATTTGCGGTTCAGGGCCGGATTTGTGTGTGAGAACAGCCAGTATATGTTGAAGCTTTGGTTGGTTGGGACATATATCATGATATTGTCAGCTAAGCCCAGTGTTGTTCCGGCAACGCCATTCGTCAAATTCATGTCAGTCATCCGTATCGAGGTGCTGAATGGATATGACATCATCTGAAGGCCAGGCACAATGAGGTTGGTCACGGCGCCGACGTCCACGACATCGCCTGCCATAACTAATGTCGCATCGCTGGACGCCCTGTTTCGAAACCAGAAGCCCTGTCCCGGAAGAAGATTGACATTCGTTGCCAAACCGGATGCGCTTCTCCAGTGGCGGTTCAAGGACGGATTCGTGTGCGAGAACAGCCAGTATATCAGATATGACTGGGTGTATTTATCATACATCAAGCAGTTGTCTGCTAATCCCAGCGTTGACGCCGCAATGCCATTCGTGCCAAGCACGTTATCGAGGTTGGCCGCATCCCTGTCGAAGGGAGTGCTGCTCAGCACCAGTCCGCCAGATGCCAAGGCGCTGACCTTCTGGAACCCGACCACGTTAAGGGAGTAAACTTCGCCGGTCTGGGCGAAGGAGGTTACTGCCACAGTTGCGCAAACGATTGCTGCCAGTAATATCTTCGATTTGGAGCCGTACTTCATGTTTAACAACCTTTCCTAGGTGGAAGCCCTTGTCGTACTAAGTTGATAGCCATAATAGGTAATCCCACGTAGAAGTAAAGCATATTTTGCTGCTTTTTTTACCTCGGGAACGGACCCACGAAACATGCGTATCTACGGCCTTTTTCTTATGTCTGAACCGGACCCGGTCCCAAGGAAGTGATTTTTTTATCTCTCATGGATCTGCGAGATGAACATGTTTCGAAAGAATTTGACCCCGATCCGGTTGTCTCGGTCCTTGCATCTTGCCGTCGCTTATGTTTTCTTGATGCACTCTTTCACAAAAAAATAATCACATGGAAAATCCTGCATCGCAATCCACGGAAAGTAACACGCGCGGCGAAGAATGGTTCCTGTCACAACTGGAACTCTCGCCTGTGCCTGCCAATGAAATCATTCCCTTCCTGGTTTCCGTCCGGGAGGAGGGGAAATCCGACCAGGCGGATCAATGGGCTGAACTTCTTTGCGACACGCTGATCGAGCGCAAGAATCTACAGGCGCTTCTCGCCGCGCTGAAGGTCCGTGTCACATGGCACCCGGCCACGTCCGTCATGTGCGCGAAATGGAAGTCCATCGCCCAGCGCGCGCTGGAGTCCGACGCCGAACGCAAGTCGTTTGTCGATCACGTCGGGTTCGGGCAGCTTGCGCCGGTCGAGTGTGTGCGGCGGCTTGAACTCCTGATGGCGCTGAAACCGGGGACCCTGTGTCTCGACAAGACGTGGGGATTCGGCGTGGTCAAGAAAGTGGACGGTTTCTACGGGCGCGTGCAGATCGATTTCGAGAAGAAGCCGGGGCACGCGCTGTCTCTGGCGTATGCGGCGGAAGTCCTGCAACTGGTCACGGAAGATCACAACCTCGCGCGCCTGCACCGGGAGCCGGAAAAGATGCGCGAGCTGGCGAACAGCAATCCGGCCGACGTCGTTCGCACGTGCCTGCGAAGCTACGGACCGTTGACGGTGGCGCAGCTGCAATCGACGCTTTCGCCGCGGCTGGTGGCCGAGGCGGGCTGGAAGGATTTCTGGGACGGAGCCCGGCGCGGTTTGAAGAAGGATCCGCTGGTGCATATCCCGACACGGCGTACCGAGCCGATCCGTCTCCTTCAGAAGGAGAAGAGTTACGATCAGGAGTGGTTTGACGCGCTGGCGAAGCAGCGGGACATGGATACCGTTCTCACCCTCCTCGATGAGCTTGTTCGCGACGGCACTTCGCTTCAGGCGGACAGCCAGCGCCGGATCGCGGGCGACCGGCTGGCGTTCGTGATCAAAGGGGCCGGCCTTGCGAATCCGGAAATGGTCGCGCGCTCCGTCATGCTGGCCCGTTCCCTGGGTGTGGCCGCCGACCAGGTTGACGCGGCGAAGTTCGCGGAGCAATTCCTTCGCGCGGACCTCTTCATCAGAACCATACGGGCCCTGCCGGCGCGCTGCGTGGAACCTTTCCTCCAATTCCTTCTCGGCCATGACAAGGATCGGACCGTCGAGTTCCTGTTCTCCGTTCTCAAGAAAGTGGACCTGGTCGCCTTGAATGAAGCCATGACGTTGTTGCTCGCCCTGGGCTTCGAGTCCCGGGTGGCCGACCTGGTGCGCGAGTCGATTTCCTCCCAGAAGGCGGAGGTCGAACTCCTTTACTGGATTACGCGCAACATGGACAAGTATGAGGTGTGGGTTCCCGGCACTCTGCCCGTGCTCGGGTTCCTGGTTCTGTCCGAACTGGAACAGGATTATAGCGGGTTAAGGCTGAAAGCGCAGAACCTGTTGCGGGGGCGCTTCGAACAGTCCGAGTGGCTGAAGCCCGTCCTGGACGCGATGAGAGACGCCCAGCGCCGCGAGTTTGTGCTCAAGCTGAAGGATTCGCCCGGCTGGGAGATGGTGGACCGGCGCTCCGTGCTTGCCACGGTCGTCAAGCTTCGGTCGGAACTGCAGGATGTGCTGGCGGGTGGGGGAGCCTCGACGGCGGCGCCCGCGCCGCGGGTCATGTACACGTCGAACCGCAGCTACATCGAACGACAGCAGCAGCTCGAGAAGCTGATCAAGGTGGACATCCCCCAGAACAGCAAGGAGATCGCTGTCGCGCGCAGCTACGGCGACTTGAGCGAGAACCATGAGTTCAAGGCCGCGAAGGAAATGCAGGGCATCCTGTTGCGGCGGCGCGGAGAACTCGAAGACATGCTTCGCCAGGTGAAGCCGACGGACTTCCAGGGATTTCCTCAAGACGGCGCCGGGATCGCGACGGGCGTGAAGCTTCGCTACGAGGATGGCCGCGAAGAGTCGTACTTCATTCTCGGCGAGTGGGACAAGGATGAAGCGCACGGCATCATCTCCTGCGAGACGCGCATGGCCAAGGCTCTTGACGGGCACAAGGCGGGGGACACGGTTGTCGTGCCGACGGAGTCCGGCGACGTGACCTGCACGATTGTCGAAGTGCGGGGCTTGTCCGACGAAGTCCGGAGCTGGATCGACGGCAAATGAAGCACATCCTGAAGCAGTTCTTTCAGCGCGAAGCGCACCCGGTCATTCAGTTCATCAAGTACGGCATTGCCGGCGGCCTGGCCACGGTGGTGGACGTCGGAGTCTTCTACTTCCTTTCCTGGAAGGTGTTCCCGGCGTTGACCGCGGATGACGCGGTGGTCAAACTCCTGAACCTCCCCATCACGGTGGTCGACGAACTGACCCGCTCCCACCGCTATCTCCTGAACAAGGCCATCACATTCCTGTTCTCCAACTTCACCGCCTACATCGTTAACATCCTCTGGGTGTTCGAGCCGGGCCGACACAAGAAGTGGGTTGAGGTCGTGCTGTTCTACGCGGTGTCGATCGTCAGTTTCGCGCTCGGCACGTTTCTGGGGTGGTTTGTCATCAAGTTCTTCGGCATGACCACAACCGCAGCTTACGTGGCAAATATGGTCGCTTCGGTGATGATCAACTACGTTTGCCGGAAATACTTGGTTTTCAAAGGATAGGACCCCGGTGCGAGCGGGGAACTGCCCGTCGATTCATTCAGAGCCTCAAAATGAGGCGTTTCCTGATAACTATAGACTTTTTACGCCCTGAACGGTATTTGTACTATCATTAAAACGCTTTAACAGGAGTCAGTTCCATGAATTTTGAGCGGGAAAGCGGTGTTTTGCTGCATCCTACATCGTTGCCGGGCCGATACGGAATCGGGGAGCTTGGGCCGGCGGCTTATCGGTTTGCCGATGCCCTGCAGGAGATGGGCCAGCATCTGTGGCAGATGTTGCCGCTGGGTCCGACCGGCTACGGCGATTCGCCCTACCAATCCTTCTCCACGTTTGCAGGCAACAAGCTTCTCATCAGTTTCGATCAGCTGATTGAGGACGGACTCCTTTCCCGCGGACGCCTGAGCGCTTTTCCCCGATTTCCGGATCAGGCCGTGGACTTTGGACCGGTGATCACGCTCCGCACGGCCGTGTTGCGTTCCGTCTGCCGCTCGTTCGAACGCCGGGCTTCGGCGCCGATGAAACAGGCGTTCGAGGAGTTCTGCGCCGGAAACGCGGCCTGGCTGGAGGACTACGCGCTGTTTTCCGCGCTGAAAACCGCACACGACCTGAAGCCCTGGCCCACGTGGGAGAAGGAATTGGTTCATCGCGAGCCGGCGGCTTTGCACGCGGCGCAACGAAGGTTCAAGACGGCAATCCGTCACGAGAAAATCTCCCAGTTCCTTTTCTTCAACCAGTGGAAACGGCTCGTTGACTACTGTCACGCCCGCAGGATCAAAATCATCGGTGACATCCCGATTTTTGTCGCGCACGACAGCGCGGACGTCTGGTCGCACCCGGAACTCTATTATCTCGATGAGAGCGGCAACCCGACCGTGGTTGCGGGTGTGCCGCCCGATTATTTCAGCGCGACGGGGCAACTGTGGGGGAACCCTCTGTATCGTTGGGACGTCCACAAGCAGACGGATTACGCGTGGTGGGTCGCGAGGCTTCGCAAGATCTTCGAGCTGGTGGACATCGTGCGCATCGACCATTTCCGCGGGTTCGAGGCGTATTGGGAAATTCCCGGCAACGAAACCACGGCGATCAAGGGCAAGTGGGTAAAAGGTCCGAACTCGGACCTTTTCGAGGCCCTGAACCGGCAACTCGGGCGCCTGCCGATCATCGCCGAGGATCTCGGCGTGATCACCCCGGAAGTCGAAAAATTGAGGGACGATTTGCAGTTCCCCGGCATGCGCATTCTTCAATTTGCGTTCGGCAACGACGACAAGGCGGACGCGTACCGGCCCGAATCCTATCCGCCGAACTGCGTGGTGTACACGGGCACGCACGACAACGACACGACGGTGGGCTGGTTCCGCAGCGAGCCGGGGAACGGCAGCACGCGCTCCAGGGAGGAGATTGAAAAGGAGCGCAGGACGGTCCTGAACTACGTGAAGACCGACGGGAAGGAAATTCACTGGGACATGATCCGTGTCGCGATGGTGTCGAAGGCCAACACGGCGGTCATTCCCCTTCAGGATGTTTTCGGCCTGGGCACCGAGGCGCGCATGAACGTGCCCGGCACAACCGGCGGCAACTGGCGCTGGCGGTTCACGTGGAACATGCTCACGCCGGAGGTCAAACAACGCCTCCGCAGGCTGGCGGAAGAGGCTGGCCGGGCCCGGTAGTCTCCGTATAGAATCTCCGGGCAACGGCGCCTGCAGCGCCGGCTTGGAGCATTCATGTTCAATCAGCCTCCGCGCGAAAAGGAATGGGTTTCCTGGTTGACCGTCGCCGCGTGGTCGCTCGTCATTTTCGTCACGATCCCCTTCGCGCGCGGAATCCAGGAAAGCGTCACGGTCCGCTGGGGCCGCGAGGTCTTCATGCTCACCGTCGTTGTTTCTCTCCTCGCGGCGGCGGCTTTCGCGGCGGCGGTCCTTCTTCGATCCCGGGACAGGGGCGTGTGGGTCAGGATGGCCTGGCTGGTCGCCGTGACGGCGATGACCATTCTTGCCGCCGGCCGTATGACGGTCACGCCGGAGGAGTCCGTTCATTTTCTCGAATACGGCTTTCTCGGCATCCTCCTGTTTCGCGCCTTGTCGCATCGCTTGCGCGATGCGGGCATCTACGCGGTTGCCGTCCTGGCCGGCTCGCTGGTGGGGGTGGCGGATGAGTTTATTCAATGGCTGGTCCCCGCGCGCTTTTTCGGGTTTTCGGATGTCTGGCTCAACGCCTTCGCCGTGCTGCTTTCGCAGGTCGCGCTGTCCCGGGGGATCCGGCCCCCGTTCATCGAACGGCGGGTGACGCCGCGATCCGTTCGAGCCGCGTCCTCTCTGGCCGGCGGACTCATTCTTGCCCTCGCGCTTTGTGCCGCGAACACGCCGGCGATATTCGAATGGTACACCCGGGTTCCCGGCCTCGCCTTCCTGCGCAAGACGGCCGGTGTGATGACGGAATACGGGCACCGCATCGAGGACCCGCGGATCGGGGTCTTCTTCTCGCGCATGACGCCTGAAGAACTGCGCCGGCAGGATGACGAGCGCGGCGCGGCCGCGGCGGCGGTCCTCGACAAGTATGCGCGGCCGGCGGAATACGGCACCTTCCTCCGCCGTTATCCCTCCAACCGGGATGCGTTCCTCCACGAGGCGAGGGTGCATCTCTTTCGCCGGGACCACTACATGTCCGTCGCCTGGAAATACGAGAACAACCCCGGCAAGTATCGTTTCCACAACACCGTCGCCTTTCGCGAAAACCAGATCATGACCGGATACTTCAGCAACACGCTTCATCATTCCACGTATCGCTGGAGCGCTGACCGGATCGAGTCGTTGGAAGGAAAAATCGATCCGTCGCTTTGCTACGAAAGCGAGGTCAGCGCCGACTTGCTGACGGGATTCACCGAGCGGCAGATGTGGACAGCTTCTCTTCTCGGGCTGGTTGTGCTTGCCGCGGTCCGGCGCTATTATGGCGGGAGAACATGATGACCAACTTCTCCAAGATTCTCGCGATGCTCCTCCTGGCGTGCTCCCTGGTCGTCGGCTCGGCGGGGCAGGATGTTGCGACGAACGAGCCGTCGCTCCGGTTCGTCTTCATGACCGATCTCCACGCGAGGACGGAATGGGAAACGCCGGCCGCCCTCGCGCGGGCCGCGGCGGCGATCAACGAAGAGGGGCCCGACCTGGTGGTTGTCGGCGGCGATCTCATCACCGACGGATTCCAGTCGTCGGCCGCCTCCGTCGAGCCGCGCTGGGACGCGTATCTTGCCATGCAGAAGCTGATCGCGGCGCCCGTGTGGGCAGCCATCGGGAATCACGACCTGGTGGCCGCCATCCCGGAGGATGGAACGGCGCCCGCCGCGGACCCGCGCGGAATTTTCCGCGCGAAGCTCGATGTGGAGGAAACGTATCGTTCGTTCGACACGAACGGCTATCACTTCATCCTGTTGGACTCGATCCGGGTGATCGGCGGAAACCTGAAATACGAGGGGCGCATTGTCCCGGAGCAGTTGGAGTGGCTGAAGACTGATCTCCGGAAGGTGGACACGAATACGCCCATCGTTCTGGTCACGCACATGCCGTTCCTGACGACATTCTTCCAGGAGACCGAGGGCGGGCTCGCGAACGCACCGAAAAACCGCATCATCGTGAACGGTCCGGAGACCCTTCGCCTGTTCAGAAATCACAACCTGATCCTTGTCCTTCAAGGGCACACCCACATCAATGAGCTGATCCGCACGCGCGACATCACGTACATCACGGGCGGTGCGGTCTGCGGCAAGTGGTGGCGCGGCGACTGGTTCGGGACCCAGGAAGGCTTCGGCGTGGTCACGCTCCGCGGCAACAAGGTGGAGTGGGACTACCAAGGCTACGGATGGACCGCCCGCCGCCCGGAGGGCGAGTAAGTTTTCCAAACCTTGGAAGTTTTCAGGCCGTTTTTTCCAACCCTTGGACTTTTCCGCCGCAGGAGGAAGACTTCGCTCACACGCGTGCCGGCAGGACGTAGAAGAGCACGGCGAAGTACTGGCAGATGCTGCCGGCAAGAACGAAGAGATGCCAGATCGCGTGATGGTAGGGGATCGCCTTCCACATGTAGATGACCGCGCCGGCCGTGTAGGTCAACCCGCCCGCCGCCAGCCAGGCGATTCCGCCGGCCGGCAGCGCGTGCATCAACGGCTTGATCGCGATGACAATCAGCCATCCCATCAGCAGGTAGATGGACGTGGAGAGGATATTGAACCGGACGGTGAAGAAGGC